>CAIODK010000252.1 GCA_903856995.1 uncultured Burkholderiales bacterium | reverse complement strand
TCTAGTAACGCTCAGTGCGAGCGTAGATTAGATCGACACTCAAAAACTAGTTTTATATGGGCTTGCGAGAACAGCCTAGAACGCATTCTCAGCAGTGCCAGCATCCCAACTGCCAGCGCACAAAAGAAAACGCACGATGGGTTAATCGTGTGTTTGATGAGGGTCACTCATGACACGCATAAACAGTGAAGAAGGTGCCGCTATGGTGCGGTTGGTAGTGTTCGTGAAATGCACTTCTTATTGCCTCTGAAAACAGCGGTTTATCAGTGTAAAAGTTGACGATCGAGAACGGTTCTCCTATCTTAGGCATGGCGATGTACCGGTACTTACATTGACGCAGTGCGTCGACAAATGGTTGGTCGGAGATGCCGGAATAGCTCAAGTCCATGAATCCCGCATATTCAAACTGTGGTGCAACGGGTTTGACCAAGTAGGGCCTCAGGAATGTGAGGCGGTAGCTCTCATTTTCTTTGTCTGTGACACCCATCAACAAGTTTGGATACGTCTTGCCTAACGCTTGAATCTCATGAGCCGCTTGAGATTGCGAGTCGATGACCTCATGGCTTTTGATTTCAGAGTCGTAAATGTTTTTCCAAACGAATGTGAGTACGTACAGGGCCAAAATTGCAAACGCGATCTTCACGCCAGAAAACTTGAGATCAATGTTCTGAATTTTTCGCAACTGAATTTCGTATAAGTAAGAGTTCAAAACCACGATCGGTATCAAGTGATGCACACCTGCGCCTGGCTTTGAGCCTGCAACGGCAACGAGGATCTCAATTAGAAGAACGGCAATCCATCTAAATATGTCGTATTTCGATGTATTGGTGTGCTTGAACGTAACTGCAATCGGTATCCAAGCAAACAGTAGAAAAAACAAATTCCTTTCTAAATACGCAAAGGAGATGCCGTGCTTAGCGGCCAACTTCAAATACGCCAAGTATTGAATGAGGGATGCGCCATCGTTCAGGAAAAAACTTAGACAGATGACGCCAAATGCTGCAGCAAATTCAATCGCCGCTCGAACTGAGTAGGACCCAAAGAAGATGAGAAAAGGAAGGACATACAAAATGCCATGTGCTTTTAAAGAGCTTGCCAAACCCGCCAGTAGGCCGAACAGAAGCGCCCAGGCTTTTGGTTTCTGTTCAGTGATAACAATCGCAAGCGCAACGAGTAAAACAAAGTAAGGTTCTGCACGATTCCAAAATAGGATCAGATTGAAAGGCAGCAACAAAAGCAAATACGCTTTTGACAGCGAGTTTTTGTAGGTGAAGAAAAGTAAACACCAAGCTGCATTGAAAGCAATCACGCTGGGTAGCTTCGAGCCTAGGATGGGATCGCTACTGATAGCTAAAAAAGGGTACTGAATCCAATAAAGCGCTGGGCCATACAGCAGCCCGTGCATGGATGGTGCATCCATCGGTGGATACAAGTCGCCACCTTGCATCCAGATCAGGGTGATTTGAGTGATAGTGGGTTCTAAATGGTCAATAAAGTTCGGATAGAACAAATAAAGGACAGAGCACACCGCCGTAAAAATAAAGGCGGCGTACGTCAGCGGTTTTGCCAGAGTGTCGATACGGCCTGCGTAATGGTTGGGAATCAGCAAAGAAATGACCCAGCCCAGCACGAGTGAAATTCCAACGCCATACATACCCAGAAAAAGTAGATAGTGTTTGAGCATTCCCATCGAGTTACCTCATCTTCCGATTTTGAAAAACAAAACCCGCTCGTAAGCGGGTTCGTTGTGATGCAGAGCTAAATCAACACTCATCCGTCCCATGCCCCGGCGCAGCCTGCGTGGGCACATGGTGGCGCAAGCCCACTTGCTGGTTCTTCTCATCCACAAACACCAGTTGTGCTTCGTGCGTAGGAACTTGGTCTTCATGCACTTGCGCGAATGACGCAATGATCAGCAAGTCACCCACACTGGCGCGGCGGGCCGCAGAGCCATTGACCGAAATCATGCCCGAGCCACGCTCGCCTTTGATGGCGTAGGTAATAAAGCGTTCGCCGTTGTTGATGTTCCAGATGTGGACTTGTTCGTTCTCACAAATGTTGGCTGCGTCCAGCAGGTTTTCGTCGATGGCGCAGGAGCCTTCGTAATGCAATTCGCACTGCGTGGTGACGACTCGGTGGATCTTCGATTTGAGGAGGGTGCGGAACATGGCTAAAAAGGTCTAAAACTAAGCAATGCCGCAATCATAGTGGCCCAAGCTGAGCCGCGCCTAACAAAAAGCGCGCAGCGCCAAGGCCGGCGACACGACCACTGGCCAAACAGGCGTTCAGCAGGTAGCCGCCTGTGGGGGCCTCCCAGTCCAGCATTTCACCTGAGACGAACAAGCCGGGCAATTGCTGGGCCATCAGGTGTTCATCCAAGGCCTCTAGGCGCACACCGCCTGCGCTGCTGATGGCTTCATCTAGCGGGCGTGTGGCGGCTAGGGTGATTGGCAGGTGTTTGATGGCTGCCGCGAGCTGCGCGGGGTCGTTCATGGCCTCTTTGCTCAGAACTTCATGCAACAGCGCCAAGTGCAAGGACGTGAGGTTGAGTCGGCTCTTCAAGTGGCTGCTGAGTGAACGCGAGCCGCGTGGGTGCTTGACTTCGGTCAGCACGCGCTCGGGCGTGAAGTCGGGTTTGAGGTCAAGGTGCAAGGTCGCGCTGCCGTTGCGCGCCAGTTCGTCGCGCAGCAATGCAGAGGCCGCGTAGACCAAGTTGCCTTCAACGCCCGTGGCGGTGATGACGAATTCGCCACGTCGCGCAAACTGATGG
>CAIODK010000251.1 GCA_903856995.1 uncultured Burkholderiales bacterium | reverse complement strand
GGCACGTTGCAGTGCGGCTTCGACCTCGCGGGGCAGTTGGCCGATGTCGCCCGCCGTGTGTGCGGGGGGCTCGCTGCGCACCGCTTTGGCGTGCGGTGCTGCTTGGGCGGGCAAGACAAGGGTCGCGCAGATGGCGTACCAAAAGCAGGCCAATAGAAGTCGCCAAGGGGGCGTGTGCAGAGGAGTCATGGGCAAATTATCACTGCCGGGATAATCACGTCATGCACAACCCAAAGTGGCTGGCCTTAGAAACCAGCACCGACATCCTTTCCCTCGCGGTCGCACGCGGCCCTCAGACCTGGACGCACACAGGCCCTGGGGGCGCGTTGACGTCCACCCACATGATTCCGCAGGCCATGGCGCTGTTGGCTGAAGCCGGCTTGGCCCTGACCGATTTGCAAGCCGTGGTGTTTGGCCGTGGGCCGGGCGCGTTCACGGGTTTACGCACCGCTTGCTCGGTCGCTCAGGGCTTGGCCTTTGGTGCAAGCTTGCCCGTGCTTCCCATTGACACCTTGCTGGCCGTGGCCGAAGAGGCGCGACTGGCCAGCACCGCGCCTGTGACCCGCGTGCTCGCCGTGATGGATGCGCGCATCGAGCAGGTGTATGTGGCCGCGTATGAATACACCACGGCGCAGGGGCAAGGCGCGTGGCACTGCTTGCAAGAGCCTGAGCTGCAAAACCCCGAAACCTTGCACTGGCCCGCCGATTGGCAGCCAGACAGTTTCATCGCCGCAGGCAACGCATGGCCTGTGTATGTGGGCCGTTGGCCGGCTGCGATGACGGCGGCGCAAGTGATGGCCTTGCCCACGGCCGCCGCCTTGCTGCGTTTGGCCCCTGCCGCTTGGGCGCAAGGCGCGGCCGTGCCGCCCGAAGAAGCGCTGCCGCTGTACATCCGCGAGAAGGTCGCGCAAACCACCGAAGAGCGCATGCACATCAAGGCAGCGCAAGCGGTGCACGTCGCGCAGTTGGCGCAGGCTGCTTCACCGACAATCAAGGCCTAATTTCCCTCCGTCACCCTCGCTCCCCATGCCAGCCGTTTTGAAACCCGAAGTACGCCTAGAGCCGCTGACCCATGCGCTGCTCGACGACGTGCTGCGCGTGGAAGACAGCGCCTACGCCCACCCGTGGACGCGTGGCAACTTCGTCGACTCGCTCAAGTCGGGCTACCAGTTGCTGGCGCTGATGGGCGGCAGCACCTTGATTGGCTACTTTGTGGCCATGGAGGGCGTGGAAGAGGTGCATTTGCTCAACATCACCGTTGCGCCTGAGTTTCAGGGTCAAGGCTATGGCGTGTTGATGCTCGATGCTTTGGCCGTGTGGGCGCGCAGCCGCCACGCCCAATGGCTGTGGCTGGAAGTGCGCGCGGGCAACACCCGCGCCATGCAGGTGTACCAGCGTTACGGCTACGCCCGAGTGGGCGAACGCAAAAACTATTACCCCGCCGACCACGGCCAACGCGAGCACGCGGTGGTCATGTCGTTGAAGCTGTAAGCTAGCCACCCATGACAGACACCCTGCACCTCGACAAACGCCAACGCGCCATGCTGGCCGAAATGGGCGTGCGCGTGTGGTCGCCCATGACCGAAGCCGCCGTCATGCTGGCGCCTGCGGTGGACATAGAGCCTACACAGGCCATTGCCAACGCCATCAAGCCCGCGCCCATCCTGATTCAACGCCCCGAAGGCATTGACCACATGGATTGGTCGGCCTTGCGCACCACGGTGACGGGTTGCCAAGCCTGCACTCTCTGCGGCTCGCGCCAAAACACCGTGTTTGGTGTGGGCGCACCTGAAGCCGAAGGCGCAGCCCCGCAAGTGGATTGGCTCATCGTGGGCGAAACCCCCGGCGAAGATGAGGACCGTCAAGGCGAGCCCTTTGTGGGCCAAGCCGGCAAGCTGCTTGACAACATGCTGGGCGCCATGAAGTTGTCGCGCACCGGCGCGCACACGGCAGAGGGCGGCGGCGTGTACATCACCAACGTGCTCAAGTGCCGCCCCCCCGGCAACCGCAACCCCAAGCCCGAAGAAGTGGCGCAATGCCTGCCCTACCTTGAACGCCAAGTGGCTTTGCTCAAGCCCAAAATGATTTTGGCCATGGGCCGCTTCGCGGTGCAGGCGCTGTTGCGCGAGTCAGTGCCCGAGGTCGACGGCACGCCACTGGGCAAACTGCGCGGCCGTGTGCACCAATACCAAAACGTGCCGGTGGTGGTGACCTACCACCCCGCGTACGTGATGCGCAACTTGCCCGAGAAAGCCAAGGTCTGGGCTGACCTGTGCTTGGCGATGGCGCATCTCAAAGGCGCTGAGTAAGTTCTTTGTCCTTCGTGAAGGGTTCACGCCGGATGTGGTTGATCAAGAAAACTAAGTAGCCTTTGCAGGCCACAACACAGAAGCAATCGCCATCACCATCAGCACCACGGCCGTCCAGTCCTGCCAGTGCAGCACCTCGTTGAGCCATAGCGCACCAGCGAACACACCCAACACCGGAATGAACATCACGCTCAAGGTGGACGCCACCGGCGGCAGCCCGCGTGCCAGTGTGAGCCAAGCGGCTTGCGCAAACGCAAACACACCCAGCGCGTTGTAAAGAATCGCCCACTGCGTGCTGGTCGAGGGCATTTGCCAACGGTCTTGCTCAAACGCGCAAGCCAGCACCGTCAGCAACACGGTGGTCATGCAGGTCATCCAAAACGCGATGGCCAGCGTGGGCACGGCCATCGGCGTGTGGCGCAGGCGCTGCGTGCCATAGGCCCATGTGGACGCGGCCACCAACACCATCAGCACACCCACGGGCTGACCCGACAAGTGGTTGAGTTCATTCCACAACAGCAGCAACACGCCCACTCCCGCAGCCCCCACGCCCAGCCATTGGCGCGCACGCAGGGGTGCGTTGAACCAGAACACGCCCCAAATGGCCGAGAAGATGGGCATGGTGTAGCCCAAGATCGCCGCACGTCCGCTCGACAACATCGGCAGCGCCAAGATCACCAACACATGCCAGATGAACATGTTGAAAAATGCCAACGTCAGAAGCTCGCGCCAATGCGCGCGTGGAATGCTCAGCGGCACTTTCATCAGCGCCAATGCCAACCCCAGCACGGGCAGGCCCGCCAACATCGACAAGCTGCGAAAGGTCAGCGGCGGAAAACCGGTCACCCCCCGCTTCATGATAGGCCAGTTGATGCCCCACACCAAAGTGAGCGCGATGAGGGTCCAAAGCTGGCGGCGTGTGAGGCTGGGTAGGGCTGACATGGGCTGCATGGTAAGCCTTCTAAAATCACGGTATGAACTTCCTTGACACGCTGAGCGCCGCCGAGCGCCAAAACGATTCCATGCTCTGCGTGGGCCTCGACCCAGAACCGACCAAGTTCCCCGATCGCATCAAGGGCGACTCGAACAAGATTTACGACTTCTGCGCGGCCATCGTCGATGCCACAGCAGATTTGGTGAACAGCTTCAAACCCCAAATTGCCTACTTTGCCGCACACCGCGCCGAAGGGCAGCTGGAACGATTGATGGAGCACATGCGCCGTGTTGCGCCCCATGTGCCCATCATCTTGGATGCCAAGCGTGGCGACATTGGCTCCACCGCCGAGCAATACGCCATCGAAGCGTTTGAGCGCTACGGCGCAGACGCCGTGACCCTCTCGCCCTTCATGGGGTGGGATTCGGTGGCCCCGTATTTGAAGTACCACGGCAAAGGTGCGTTCCTGCTGTGCCGCACGTCCAACCCCGGCGGTGACGACCTGCAAAACCAACGCCTCGCGTCCGTCGAAGGTCAGCCCCTGCTGTATGAACACATCGCCCAGCTGGCCCAAGGCCCTTGGAACCTCAACGGCCAATTGGGCTTGGTGGTGGGCGCCACCTACCCTAAAGAGATCGAGCGTGTGCGCGAACTCGCACCCACCTTGCCTTTGCTCATCCCCGGCGTGGGCGCGCAAGGCGGCGATGCGGTGGCGACCGTGAAAGCCGGCTTGCGTGTGGCCGGCGGTGTGACCACGGGCCCCATCATCGTCAACTCATCGCGTGCGATTTTGTATGCGTCTAAGGGTGACGACTTTGCAGATGCTGCCCGTCGTGTGGCGCTGCAAACGCGCGAGACCCTTCAAGCTGCGAAAGCGGCTTAACTTTTACGTTTGAGCGGATTGCGCGAACAGCGCCAATCCGCGTTGCGC
>CAIODK010000250.1 GCA_903856995.1 uncultured Burkholderiales bacterium | reverse complement strand
TTGAGCAAGTGCTGCTGAACCTGTCGCGCAATGCCATGCACGCCATGGCCGATGACACGGGGCACAAAGTATTGACCTTGACGGTGCGTCCAGCCGCTTCGAATGCGACCAGCCGTTGGCTGGAGTTCACCGTGGCGGATTTGGGTCGAGGCATCCCAGACGCTGTCGCTGAAAAGTTATTCACGCCCTTTTTTACCACCAAAGTAGAAGGCATGGGCTTGGGTCTGAGTTTGTGTCGCACGGTGGTGGAGCAGCACGGCGGCTTCCTCAGCCATCGCTCGAACACGCCCCGCGGCACGGTGTTCAGCTTCACCCTGCCACAATCTTGATCAAAGGCCTCACACACATGCAACCCACAGAAGATGCGCTGGTATTTATTGTTGACGACGACGCGGGCGTTCGCGAAGCGCTGGCTTGGTTGTTGCGCTCGCGCCGATTGCCGAGCCAATCTTTTGAAAGTGCCGATACGTTTGCTGAGTTTTTAAATACAAGTCGTGAGCCTTGGCAGCCCACGCAACCGGGTTGCCTGTTGTTGGATGTGCGGATGCCGGGCATGAGCGGGTTGGCTTTGTTTGAGCAACTCATCGAGCGCAACTTGTTGGATGTGCTGCCCGTGATTTTCTTGACCGGCCACGCAGATGTTCCGACCGCGGTGGACTCGGTCAAACGCGGGGCCTTTGACTTTTGCGAGAAGCCGTTTTCAGACAACGCTTTGGTCGACCGCATTGTGCAAGCCTTGGCGCGTTCTGATCAAACCTTGCGCACCTCAAGTGCCAAGCAGAGTTTGCAACTCAACCTGGCTGACTTGACAGACCGCGAGCGTGATGTGATGCACTTGGTGGTCGAAGGCTTGCCGAACAAACTGATTGCGGATCAGCTGGACATTAGCGTGCGTACCGTTGAAGTGCACCGTGCGCGTGTGTTCGACAAAATGGATGTGAAGTCGGCCGTGGAGTTGGCCAATCTGTTGCGCAGCGAGTGAGTTACTTCTCGCCCTTCTCCGCGTCGGCAGCCTCTTGCTGCGCGGCCGCATGCGCAGCCTCTGTGTCACCACGGCCTGAGAACATGGTCCACCACACAATTAAGACCAAGATGCAACCGGCCCCCAGCGCTTCTAGCAAAATTAACAGCATGAGACAAATCCTGTGGCGTTTGACGTGGGCCTTGATTGTAGGAAGCTTGGCCGCCTGCGGCACGTCGCACCGTGCGCCGCTGCATGACTCGGGCCGTCCCTACCCCGTCGCTCGCCCTAGCGCAGAGACGCCACGGGCGAGCGGTGCGCTGGCCGGCATGCCGGGCACGCCTAGCCCACAGCAAAGTTACCGAGGCCGCTGGGTCGCCGTTTCTTGGAATGAAATCCCCGGTTGGCAAAACGATGAAATGCAAGACGCATGGAATGCGTGGCTGCAAAACTGTGAGCGCCCCGGCCCACTGTTCGGTCCCTTATGCCGCGACGTGCGTCAACTCATGCTCGGCAGCGACGATGACCGAAGGCTGTGGATGATGAGCCACTTGCAGCCCTACCGGGTTGAATCCCTCGACGGCATCGCGGATGGTTTGCTCACCAGCTACTACGAGCCCTTGTTTGATGCCTCCGTTCAAATGCGCCCCGGTTTTGGCGTGCCGTTGTATGCCCCACCCGACGGGTTGGTTGATGCCCGTCGATCGGGCCGCCCCTGGTTCAGCCGCCAAGAGATTGACACGAATTCTCAAGCCGCAGAGGCCTTGCGTGGCCGCGAAGTCGCGTGGCTTGCCGACCCGATTGACGCCTTGGTGTTGCAGATCCAAGGCTCAGGGCGTGTGCGCATCACCAACGACGACGGCACGACGCGCATTGTGCGTTTGGCATTTGCTGGCTCGAACGAGCAGCCCTATCAAAGCGTCGGCCGCTGGTTGCTAGACCGTGGCTTGATTCGCGATGCCTCATGGCCCGGCATCAAAGCTTGGATTGTCAGCACGCAACAAAGCAACCCGCGCTTGGTGCAAGAGATGTTCTGGAGCAATCCGCGTTATGTGTTCTTCCGCGAAGAAGTGCGCAGCGCAGCCGATGCCGATCTTGGCCCGCGCGGTGCACAAGGTGTGCCTCTCACC
>CAIODK010000249.1 GCA_903856995.1 uncultured Burkholderiales bacterium | reverse complement strand
ATCCTGAAGTGGGTATCACCCCTGGTGTTGAAACGACCACAGGTCCTTTGGGCCAAGGTATCTCCAACGCTGTGGGCATGGCCTTGGCGGAAAAGTTGTTGGCACAAGAATTCAACCCCAACAACGGCAATGATGCGCTCAACGTCATTGACCACTTCACCTACGCCTTCTTGGGCGACGGTTGCTTGATGGAAGGCATCAGCCACGAGGCTTGTTCTTTGGCTGGCACACTGCGCTTGTCCAAACTCATCGCGTTTTGGGATGACAACGGCATCTCCATCGACGGTCACGTCGAAGGTTGGTTCACTGACGATACGCCTAAGCGTTTTGAAGCCTATGGCTGGAACGTCATCAAGCATGTCGATGGCCATGACCCTGCTGCAATTGACAAAGCCATCCAAGCTGCCCGTGCTCAAGGCTTGCATGCGGACGGCAAACCTACTCTCATTTGCTGCAAAACAGTCATTGGCCAAGGTTCGCCCAACAAAGCTGGTACGCACGATGTGCATGGTGCAGCTTTGGGCGCAGCAGAAGTGGCAGCGACCCGTGAGGCATTGGGTTGGCACGAAGCACCTTTTGTCATTCCGGCCCCCATTGCGCAAGCATGGGATGCCCGTGCGCGTGGCGTGACCTACGAAAAAGAGTGGGAAGAGCGCATGTCGGCCTACCGCAGCCAATTCCCAGAAAAAGCCGCTGAACTCGAGCGCCGCATGAAGGGCGAGCTCAGCAGCACCTATGCAGCCGGTTTGCCCGCGGTGTTTGAAGCGGTGTGCGCCAAAGCAGACAGCATTGCCACGCGCAAAGCCAGCCAAAACGCACTCGATTTGTTGGCGCCTTTGTTGCCCGAGTTCTTTGGCGGCAGCGCCGACTTGACCGGCTCAAACTTGACCAATTTCAAGGGTTGCAAAATTGCCAAGCGCGACCAGTGGGGCAACCACATGTCTTACGGCGTGCGTGAGTTCGGCATGGCCGCCATCATGAACGGCATCGTTTTGCACGGCGGTTACATGCCTTATGGCGGTACGTTCTTGACGTTCAGCGATTACAGCCGCAACGCCATTCGCATGTCTGCCCTGATGAAGCAGCGCGTCATCCATGTGATGACCCATGACTCCATCGGTTTGGGTGAAGACGGCCCTACACACCAAAGCGTGGAGCATGTGCCCAGCTTGCGTTTGATTCCAGGCCTCGATGTCTGGCGTCCCGCCGACGGCTTAGAAACTGCAGTGGCTTGGGCTTGTGGTGTCGAGCGTCATGACGGCCCATCGTTGTTGGCCCTGTCCCGTCAAAACTTGCCTCGCTTGTTGGACAACGCAGACGACGCAGAAAAAGTGCGCAAGGGTGGCTACATCTTGAGCGACATGGAAGGCGCGAAAGCCGTCATCATCGGCACAGGCTCTGAAACCATGCTGGCTATGCAAGCGCAAGCCAGTTTGGCCGCCGCTGGCATTCCGACTCGCGTGGTGTCCATGCCTTGTACCAATGTGTTTGATCGTCAAACCGATACCTACCAAAACATGGTCTTGCCATTGAGCTTGCCCACAGTGGCTGTGGAAGCAGCGCATCCTGACTTCTGGCGCAAATACGTGGGTCGCACGGGCATGGTCATTGGCATCGCCACGTTTGGTGAGTCAGCGCCTGCACCTGATTTGTACAAACATTTCGGTATCACCGCTGAGCGCATTGAAGCAGCCGTGAAAAGCTTGGTTCACCGCGACAGCCACAAGCACGCAGTGCCGTTTCCTGACCACGTCGTCCCTTCCACCAACTGAGCAGACGCTATGACAACTGCTTTGAAATTGGTCATGTTTGACCT
>CAIODK010000248.1 GCA_903856995.1 uncultured Burkholderiales bacterium | reverse complement strand
CTGATTGTTGCTCTGCAGGCCTTCATTTTCATGATGCTGACCTTGGTGTATGTGGGGCAGGCCCACGACCACCACTAAGTTTGTCGGTTATTTCCTTTCTTGTTTTCTCGTTAACTTAAATCCATAGGAGCTCTTAAATGGAACACGTTCTTGGTTTTGTCGCTTTGGCCGCTGGTCTGATCATTGGTTTGGGTGCTGTCGGCGCTTGTATCGGTATTGGCATCATGGGAAGCAAGTATTTGGAATCTGCAGCACGTCAGCCTGAGTTGATGAATGAATTGCAAACCAAAATGTTCTTGCTCGCTGGTTTGATTGACGCTGCGTTCTTGATTGGTGTTGGTATCGCCATGATGTTTGCGTTCGCCAACCCCTTCGTGCTGAAATAAGCTTTTTCACCTCACCCCAAAATAGAGAGGTGTTGTTGTGAGTATTAACGCAACATTCTTCGCGCAGCTGACGGTGTTCTTCCTGTTGGTGGTTTTCACGATGAAATTCGTGTGGCCTCCGATTGCGAAAGCGCTTGATGAGCGTGCGCAGAAAATATCCGATGGGCTTGCCGATGCTGATAAAGCAAAGATCGAGCTGCATAGTGCAAACAAGCGAGTCGAAGACGTGCTGTTGAAAACTCGTAATGAGTCAGTCGTTCGCCTGGCAGACGCTGAGCGTCGTGCGCATTCCATGGTGGAAGAGGCGAAAGTGAAGGCGGCTGAAGAAGGCGTCAAGATCGTAGCCGCTGCCAAAGTTGAAGCAGAGCAGCAGACCTTGAAAGCGCGCGAACAATTGCGCGAACAAGTGGCTGCCTTGGCCGTTAAGGGCGCTGAGCAAATTCTTCGTAGAGAAGTTAATGCCAGTGTTCACGCCGACCTGCTCAGCCGTTTGAAAACTGAGCTGTAAGAGGACGCTATGGCTGAACTTGCCACTATCGCTCGCCCTTACGCCGAGGCTCTTTTTAAGGCTTCGGCCTCTGACCTCAATGGCGCTTTAGGTTGGGTGTCGGAGTTGGCGGCGGTTGCTGCAAACTCTGATTTGCAACAGTTTGCTGAAAACCCCAAGGCGACAAATACGGAAGTGTTTGACGTCGTAACGGGTGTTGTCAAAGTAAAACTTGATGACCACGCGAAGAACTTTGTTCGTTTGGTGATTGAGAACGGGCGGTTGAATGCCTTGCCTGAAATTGCCTTGCAATTCAAGCGATTGGTCAATGCGCGTAGCGGCTCATCTGATGCAACGATTTTCAGTGCGTTTCCAATGGATGCAGCAGCAGTAGACCAAGTTGCGCAAACCATTGAAAAGCGCTTTGCTCGCAAGCTCAATTTTTCAGTCGAGTTGCAGCCGGAACTCATCGGTGGCATTCGTGTAGTGGTGGGGGACGAGGTTCTTGACACATCCGTCAAGTCGCGTCTGGAACAAATGAAAGTGGCTCTTACGGCTTGAGGCATTTGCCTCATGTTGTGAGCCCAACTAAAGAAAGAAGGAAAGAGTCATGCAACTCAATCCAGCAGAAATTTCTGAACTGATCAAGAGCCGTATTGAAGGCCTGTCCGCTAAAGCTGACATCCGCAATCAAGGCACGGTTGTTTCCGTCACCGACGGTATTTGCCGCATTCACGGTTTGTCCGATGTGATGCAGGGCGAGATGCTTGAATTCCCAGCCGGTAGCGATGGTTTGCCCACCTACGGTTTGGCGCTGAATCTGGAGCGCGACTCCGTCGGCTCCGTGATCTTGGGTGAATACGAGCACATTTCTGAAGGCGATACAGTTAAATGTACCGGTCGTATTTTGGAAGTTCCTGTGGGCCCTGAGCTCAAAGGACGTGTTGTTAACGCCTTAGGCCAGCCCATTGACGGTAAAGGCCCCATCAACGCCAAAATGACGGACGTTATTGAGAAGGTCGCTCCAGGCGTTATCGCCCGTGAGTCGGTGAGCCAGCCAATGCAAACTGGATTGAAGTCAATTGACTCCATGGTTCCTGTGGGCCGTGGTCAGCGTGAATTGATTATTGGTGACCGCCAAACCGGTAAGACAGCTGTCGCGATTGACGCCATCATTAACCAAAAAGGCCAAGACGTTACTTGCGTGTATGTTGCCATTGGTCAAAAAGCTTCATCCGTTAAAAACGTCGTTCGCGCTTTAGAGCAAGCCGGCGCGATGGAATACACCATTGTCGTTGCCGCTACCGCCTCTGAATCTGCTGCGATGCAATTCGTCTCGGCCTACTCGGGCTGCACCATGGGCGAGTACTTCCGTGACCGCGGTGAAGACGCATTGAT
>CAIODK010000247.1 GCA_903856995.1 uncultured Burkholderiales bacterium | reverse complement strand
TGAGCTTCAACACCTGTTGCTGGGCTGGGAAATGTTAGGGGACTCACGACGTCAAGCCTTCGAAGAAGCAACTTTGAAATTTGTAGACTTTTACAGTGAACATCTCCGTCTTGAAGAGTCAATCATCATTCCTGAAGCATTCAAGGTTTTGACAGAGGAGGATTGGATCAAACTCGATGCTGCATTCGAGAAAAACAAAGACCCTCTTTCCGGCAAACAAGCGCGTGATCCCATCTATGATCGCCTTTTCACCAAGATCGCCATGTGGGCACCCGCACCTATTGGCTTAGGACACGAATAAATTCACATGACCACGCCTCAGCTCTTTCAACCCACACACATCGGTGACATTGCTGTCGCTAACCGCATCGTCATGGCCCCACTCACGCGCAGTCGCGCCGATGAAGCGCATGGTGATATTCCCGGCAGCGCGATGAATGTCGATTACTACCGCCAACGCAGTGCCGCAGGGTTGATCATCAGTGAGGGCACGCAAGTCTCGCCCGTTGGTAAAGGCTACATGGCCACACCGGGCATTTACTCCGACGCGCAAGTCGAGGGCTGGAAGTCCATCACCAACGCCGTGCACGAGGCGGGCGGAAAAATCGTGGCCCAAATCTGGCACGTGGGTCGCATCACACACCCTGACCTGACAGGCGGCGCGCAACCCATCGCCCCATCTGCCATTCAACCCAAAGTTGTGGCCTACACGCCCAACGGCAAGGTCGATATCCCTGTCCCTCATGCCTTGTCGACAGCAGAAATCAAGGACGTGGTGAACCAATTCCGACAAGGTGCCGCTAACGCCATGCGCGCAGGATTTGACGGTGTCGAGATTCACGGTGCCAACGGCTACTTGATCGACCAGTTCATCCGTGATGGCTCTAACCAACGTACAGACGCCTTCGGTGGCACGGTTGAAAACCGCT
Organism: uncultured Burkholderiales bacterium; assembly: GCA_903856995.1. GTDB lineage: Bacteria > Pseudomonadota > Gammaproteobacteria > Burkholderiales > Burkholderiaceae_C > Limnohabitans. The sequence goes on along the minus strand of CAIODK010000247.1, from coordinate 16,210 downwards.
GCCGCTTTGCGCTTGAGGTGGTCGATGCCTGCATCGCGGAAATCGGCGCAGGCCGTGTCGGTATCCGTTTGTCCCCCCTCACCACCTTCAACGATGTGAGCGATCAGAACCCGCAAACTGTCTTTGGCTATTTGGTGGAAGAGCTCAACAAGCGCGGCATTGCCTTCATTCACTTCATTGAAGGCGAAACAGGTGGCTCACGTGATGTGGCCGGCTTTGACTATGCATGGGCCCGCAAAACCTTCAAAGGCACCTACATCGCCAACAACGGCTACGACCGTCAAATGGCACTCGACGCCGTTGACTCTGGCCGTGCCGATGCGGTGGCATTTGGGAGATCGTTCATCGCCAATCCCGACTTGGTGGCGCGCCTCAAATTAGGCTCTGCACTGAACGCGGCCAACCCGAGCACCTTCTACACCCCAGGCCCTGTGGGCTATACCGACTACCCTGCTTTGTAAAAATCGGTACGGATTTTGAAAATCAAAGTATGAATAGATGCTCGCATCGAGCTTGCGATTTATCCATATCTTTGGTCTTCAGCTCATCTTGCAAGCAGAGCTCAAGCGCCTTCTTTTTCGATTCACAGATGCGCTCTTGTCGTATTTCTTGCGCTTTAGAAACGCATTTTTTAACGATCTGAGAAGCCCGCTGTTCAACGTCGTGCGGGACTGCATTGGGATCGCGGGAAGCGCCAATAGCCAAACCTGAAAACAGACAACAAAATGCCAAAAAAAGTCTAACCATTCGAGACCTCCGGTTTGCCTAGACGCTTTTTCATTATATTTAGACCCACTCACTTGTCTAGTGAATACGTACCTATCCAGCTCCTGATAGACGTGACAGGCTTATTGCGTGACCAATGCATGAGTAGCAGTGAGCACAAAATCATTCATCAAAGTCCCATATCTGATGCAGGTCTAAACGCATCAAGGCCAGCAACTCCACCACTTCAATCTGCATACGCTCAGCGGCATTGAGGTTGTCACTGCCCATGCGGGCGATTAACAAAACGTCGGACAAACTGCCCTCTCCCAAGGTGTAGGCTTTGACCGATTTCTCAGCCGCCAATGCTTGCCGTTGGGCTGCAGACTTTAGGCTTTCAGCCGCCACGCGCTTGTGCTGAAACTGAATCCACATGCCCTCAAATACAGCACCCAATTGCTGCTCAGCCAGTTGTACTTTGTCGCTGGCTGCTTGCGCTTCGGCCACGGCGGCGCTGGCCTGATGCCAACGTGATGAGCCGGGAAACGGCATCGAGAACATCACCCCAGAAATAGTTTCAGACCCCGCACGCTCACGCCCGCTAAACACACCCACCGTCGGATCAGGCAGGCGGTCACGCGATGCACGGTCTGCGGCCAAGCGCATGCGTTGTGCATTGACACGCATCATGTTGAGTTCATGGTTTTTTTCTAAAAACTCTTGGCGCATGGCATCCATCCGTTCGCTCAAAGCCGGCAGGCTTGGCGATGCACCCAATCGCAGCGCAACAGGCATCTGCGTCGGCAACGCCATGCTGGGGTAGCGACGTGTGAGCGCAGACGCGCTGGAGGCCAACTGCGCATCAGCCACCGCACGCGCCGCAGTGATGCGTTCAAACTCGGCATTGGCCAACTCGGCATCGAGCTGAGAAATCTCACCCTGTCGCAGCTGGATTTGCGTGAGTCGTTGCATCTTGTCAGCCAAGCCTAGAGTGGTGACCGCATTTTTTTGATCGGCCAAACTTCGCACGTATGCGAACCAAAAACGCATCAACTCACGCGCGCCCTCATGCATGGCATCTGCGTATTCGATATCGGCAAAGGCTTGCGTTTGTGTGGCTAAGTTCGCATCTAACCCTCGCTTACCCCAAAACCGAACGGGTCGTTCAATGCTCACCATCGACTCATGCCATTGCGTGCCAGCCACAGCATCACGACGGCGTTGCGACGTGCTGCGCAAGGTGAACTCAGCTGAACCAGAATCAATCCCCTGAGCGCGTGCTGTCCAAGCTTCTTTCTTGGCGCGCGCAGCTTGCATCAAAGGGCTGCTGAGCAAAGCCTCTTTCACCACAACTTCAGCAGGTAAGTAGGCCGTCAACACAGAGGTCGTTTGTGTTTGCGCCTGCGCCCACCCCAACGACGCCCACACCGCCAAGGCACATAAACAACGAAGCATGAAATTTTTCATGATTTCCTCCAAGGCAAGATGCGAATCAGCGCCGTCCACGACACGCGCTCCATCCCCCCAAAACGTTCAAATAATTTAGGCAACAACAACAACGTGAGCAAGGTGGAGCTCAGTAAACCACCTGTCACCACAATCGCCAAAGGTCGTTGGATTTCAGAACCTGGTCCTGTGGCAAATAGCAACGGGATCATGCCCAACGCGGTGATCACGGCTGTCATCAGCACCGGCCGCAAACGCCGCTCTGTGCCCAAGCGCACCACCACATCCATCGCCTCACCTCCGAGCAAACGCTCGTTGAAGTGGGTCACCATCACCACACCATTGAGTACCGCAATGCCCAGCAACGCGATGAAGCCCACCGATGCAGGCACAGACAAATACTCGCCTGAAATAGCCAAGGCCAGAACCCCGCCCACCAGCGCAAACGGGATGTTTAAGAAAATGATGCCTGCCTGAATAGCGGAACCAAAGGTGAACACCAAGATGGTGAAGATCAGCACCAAGGCGGCAGGAATGACCAAGCCCAGACGTGCCGCTGCACGTTGCTGGTTTTCAAACTGCCCACCCCACACAATGCGCAACTCGCTTGGCAACTTCAAGGCCGCAACAGCTTTTTGTGCATCGCCCACAAAGCCTGTCAAATCGCGGCCATTGACCGACACTTGAATACTGGTGAAGCGCACACTTTGCTCATGGTCGACACGGATGGGGCCGTCAACCAAGCGGATGTCCGCCAATGCATGGGCGGCCCAAGCGCGTCCATCTGGCGCTGCGAGCTGTATATTTTTGAATGTTTCGGGACTCTGACGCGTGGCCTCATTGCCTTTGAGGGTGAGCGGCGTGCGCACCCCGTCTTGCAACACATATCCCAGCGACTCACCTTCGACTTGATTTTTAAAGGCTTGCTGCAAGGCCTCCACACTGAACCCAGCTTGGCCCATCGTGGTGCGATTCAAACGAACTGACAAATACTGCAAACCTTCGGCCTTGGGGGCAATCACCTCAGCCGCGCCAGGCACAGCACGCACGGCATCTGCGATTTGATGGGCGGCCTCGTTGAGGCGGCCTAGATCGCTCCCAAAAATCTTGATCGCGACATCCCCACGCGTGCCGGTGAGCATTTCCGACACACGCATTTCAATCGGTTGCGTGAAGCCATAGACCAAACCCGGAAAACCTTCGAGCACGACTCTTAACGCAACGATGATGTCGTCCTTGTTACCGCGCCACTCGCTTTTGGGTTTGAGCACCAAGAACGTGTCCGTCTCATTCAATCCCATCGGATCCAAACCCAACTCATCCGACCCCGCACGCGCCACGATAGATTTCACCTCGGGAACATTTTCCAAAATAGCTTGCTGCACGCGGGTGTCTATCTCCAATGAAGCTTCCAGAGAAATCGATGGCAGTTTTTGCAGTTGCACCAAGATGTCACCTTCATCCAAAGTGGGCATGAAGGTCTTGCCAATGAAGCTGTAAAGAACGGCAGCCACCACCAACGACGCGACCGATACACCATACAACCACTGCGGCTTGGCCCACACACGTTCACGCAAACGCACATAGGCGGCGTGAATTTTTTGCATGACCCACGGCTCGTGTGCGCCCTCTTCTTTCAACACCATCGAAGCCAAAGCCGGGATCACGCTGAAAGCCAAGAACAGCGAGGATGCCAGCGCCATGATGATGGTGACAGCCACAGGCGCAAACAACTTGCCTTCCAAACCTTCCAAACTCAACAAGGGCAAAAACACCACGCAAATAATCAGCACCCCTGACGCCACAGGCTTGACCACCTGACGGACTGCGCTCAATAAGACCTCCGTTTTTGACAGCGCATGGCCGTGGGGATGCGAGGCAAAAGCGGTCTCGACGTTCTCCACCACCACCACTGCAGCATCCACCAACATACCCAAGGCAATCGCCAAGCCACCCAAGCTCATCAAGTTGGCCGTTAGCCCCAATGCACGCATCAAAATGAAGGTACTCAGCAGCGACAAAGGCAGCGCCACCGCCACCACGAGTGCTGCGCGCACCCCGCCTAAGAACACATACAACGTGAGGCACACCAACACCGCTGCTTCAATCAAGGCATGAATCACGGTATCCGCAGCACGTGTGACCAACTCACCTCGGTTGTAAAAGGTTTTGACCGTCATGCCTTTGGGCAAACGCGGGGCCATGTCGGTGAGTCTGGCATCTACCGCTTCGACCAATTGGCGGGCGTTCACACCTCGCATGCCGAGCACCAAACCTTCCACGGCTTCGCCCTGACCATCTTGCGTAACAGCGCCGTAGCGTGTGAGTGCGCCGTGCGTGACGGTGGCCACATCATCCAGTTGTACTTTGGAGTTTCGCGGGGTGCTCAAGCGTACGGCGCGCAAGTCCTCTAAGGTTTTGACCGCACCTTCCACGCGCACAACCAATGCCTCCTCGCCGGCGGTCAACCGCCCTGCGCCGTCATTGCTGTTGTTGATCAGCAGCGCTTGTCGCAAATCGGCCATGCTCACACCCATAGCGGCCATCTTGGCGGTATTGGGAATCACCTCAAAAGTTTGAACCTCGCCACCCAGTGAGTTGACTTCAGCCACCCCCGCAATGGTGCGAAGCTCTGGTCGGATGACCCAATCGAGCACACGGCGCTTCTCAGCCAAGCTGAACCCCTCGCCTTCCAGCGTGAACATGTACACCTCACTCAAAGGTGTGGTGATGGGCGCCAAACCACCGCTGACGCTGGCGGGCAAATCGCGCATCACCGAACCCAAGCGTTCCGAGACTTGTTGGCGCGCCCAATACAAATCAACACCGTCGTTGAAGTCAATGGTGATATCTGCAATGCCATACTTCGAGATCGAGCGCACGATGCGTTTGTTGGGGATGCTCAGCAGCTCTTGTTCGATGGGCTTGACCACCCGCTGCTCGACCTCTTCGGGCGTCATGCCAGGAATCTTGAGGATGACCTTGGCCTGTGTGGGCGAGATATCGGGGAAGGCATCAATCGGCAAATTGAGCCACGCATGCATACCAGCCACAAACAGCAGACAGGCACACGCCAGTGTGAGACTGCGAAAACGCAGGCTTAGGCGAATGAGGTGCTCAAACATCACTCGTCCTTTTGTAACAAGGCACGCAACGACGCGATACCTGTGATGGCCACTTTGCTGCGTGTGGGCAAGGCGACGTCAATCAACGACACATCGTCGGCGGATGACACCACGTTGACCGATCGTGCTTCAAAGCCTGCGTCATTCGCCACAAACACCCAAGGCTTGCCACGCCACTGCGTGACCGCACGTGTCGGCACCAGCCATTGGGTGTCGGGTTTTGTCGTTCCAGGCTTCGCCTTGGTATGCACCGTGACGGACACGAACTCGCCAGCTTGCAAACTGCCGCGACTGGTCACCGAGGCGCGAGCGCGTGCCGACTGGGTGGCATCTACTGCACGGCTGACCCCGATGATGTGGGCTTTGGCATTGCGCGAGGCGATGCTCACCTCATCGCCTACTTGCAGCTGCGCCGCTTTGTCAGACGAGAGCTGTAAGTCGAGTTGCAACTGCGTGGCATCAGCCAACTTGAACAACATCGCCCCAGCCTCAACACGCTGCCCAACGGCGGCAAAAGCATCTAACACGGTGCCAGACAAAGGGGCTTTCAATGTGCCCGTGGCGTAACCCGTGGTGGCATCAAAGCGCATGCCAGCCGCTGACAACTCGGCCTCACGCGCATGCCATTGGGCCTGTGCAGCTTCCTGTTTAGAAAGGCTGAGCTGCAAACGCACAGCAGGAATGATGCCTTCATCGAACATCGCTTGGTCGCGCCGCGCAGCAGCCGTCGCATTTTTGTAATCGAGGGAGGCCTCGTTCAACAAGCGACGCGCATCGCCCAACATCGGACTGGTGAACTGCGCCAAGGCAGCACCGGCTTTGACCGAATCCCCCACGCCCACGAGCAAACGTGAGACCTGACCTGCATAAGGCGCAGACACTGTGAACTCTTTGCCAGGCGGTGTCACCACCGAGGCGCTGGCCAACAACTGTCCGTTGGTCGAGGGCTCGGCTATCGCCACCCGCACACCAAGGCTGGCCTGCTGCTTGGCATTGAGCGTCAACAAAACAGGGGGCACGGCAACCGTCGCTTGCGCGTACACACAGGACACGAAACCAGATAGCGCAAATATCAACGCGCCATTTACCAAAAACTTCGAGAAAGTAGACATCACAAACTCCGCAAATCACTCACTGATCAACGTCGCACGCATCCGCGCTGACGCAAGAAATATCAGAGGTGGAATGAGGGAGGTGCGTGCGCAAGCGCAGGAAAACCAGGCGCAAAAGCTGGCGTAGAAATGCGGGGCTTAAGTTGTCGCCATACGCTTGGCATGACACGGATAGACAGCGCTGCAAGCACGAAGACCGCCATGATCAAGAACGCTTGGGGCGGATCCCCAACGTCAAGCGAAGCCTGCCGGGCGTATGACGTCCCAATCCCGACCGCCGCAGACTCATGCTCTTGATCTTGGCTAAAGCTCACGAAGACAGGCTCCTCCTGGCTCATGGCAACTGCGTTCACGCCAGCTAGGTGCAATCCAGTGACGGTCGACTTCCCGTAGTGCGCATGCAAAAACGGGCCCAACAACAACAACGCAATGAGCGTGATGGCGATGTAGAGGCACACGGATTTGAAAATGGGGTAGGACTTAATCACACTTGACATATTAATTCATAAACGTGACAGACGTGCGTTATTCAATGCCTGCGAGCGCACAGGCTGCATTTGCTTATTTCAGGGTCGATTGATACTTATCAATGATATAAAACATGTATGACTCTAAAACCAAGGACCCATACACGGAGACTCCGCATGAAAAGCACCCCAATGGCAGCCTCCATCAATTCTCTCGGCTGCGTGCCCAGCACTTTGCTGATTCCATTGGCGGCTCGCTCGCTAGGGGCGCTGCAATTCCCGCACCTAGACCCGCACGACCAGTACGCCACCGCCGCGTTGGATGCACTTGAAACCAATGTCCATCGATATTTGGGGGATTGGGCCACGGTGCTCAATGTGTTGTGGCGCACACATGTCATCAAAGAAACAGGTAGCGACTTCTTTGTCCAACACCCCCATAGCTACGGCGTTAATTTGGGTTCCGGTTTATCCAACTATTTCCAATGGTTTGACAACGGAACCAACCACTGGGTCGATGCCGACTTAGCCGAAGTGATGTCGTTGCGACAACTCTGCTTACAAATGCTGCACCAGCATCGCCAAGACAAAACCATCGACATCACAGAGGCCGGATGGTGGAAGCGCCTAGGACTCCCCACAGGCAAACGGGCACGCCCTGTCTTCCTAATCTGTGAAGGCGTGTTGATGTATCTCACGCCACAGCAGGTGCACAGGGTGCTTGAAGAGGTTGGCGAGTCCGCCCCACCTGACTCTGAAATAATTTTCGACGTCATGTCACCCCTTGGCGTTGGACAGGCGGCATTTCACACAAGCGTAGGACAAACGGGGGCGCAGTTCACTTGGGGCGACAACAACGCTGAAAAAATTGCAAGCGCTAGCCCAAGATTTAAAGTTGTCTCACAACGCAGCGTGTCTGAAGCCTATGGCTTTACCTGCTGCATGGCTGAACTGATGTTTGCACCCTTTTTAGGTGGCCCCATGTATGGGTTGGTCCACCTCGGGCTGCGTCAATAACTGAAGTTGAACGCGGTCAGCGGACGCAATAAAAAGTGACCTCACCGAAGTTCACCTCAGGATGTGTCCGCACGGGTGATGGGTTACGTGTATCTGGGTTTAACACACGATTGGAGGACAGCGCCCAAATCTTGTGGTCAAGTGAAACACCATTATTCCAATCCCCGAGGATCGACAAGAATTCGTATTCATCTGCCGTTGGCAATCTGGCTTTGATCAGTGCACATGACTTCTCAGCAATCACTGGGTTGGGTGCTGTGTTGATCGGTTTACCGGCGGCCCCCACCAAAATCAAACTTTTGTCGCCCATCATTACCACCGTCGGGAATGAGGTCCGCTGGAAATGCCGCACGATGTCAGCGGCAATGGCGGACATCACAGTCTCAGGCTTTCCCTGCGCTTGAAAACTCACGGTGGTGCCATTGCTCAACTCAATGTGGATGGTCACCAGCAAGTCACCGCGGCAGCCTGGACCATATGAATAGGTACCCCATGCGATGCCACTGAGCATCGCCAAATGCATCCCATCCACCTGATCTTGACGTTGGTGTTCACGCAAATTTTTAATCAGCTCGCTCAATGGCCCAGGGCTGAAAAACTGCAGCTTGATATCTTTTTGGTTGAAGCCCAAATACATGCGGTCCAGGTAGGCCTTCAGGCTGGCTTCTAACGTGATGTCCATGCGAACGCCCGCTGTAGCCTCGGCGCGGCTCTGATCAACAAGCGAGTCTAGGCTGAGCAAAGCATCCATGCCCTCGGGTGTCGAAGCCCCAAAACGCATCAAGTCTTTGAGTTGCCCCGTGAACTCATTGACTTGCTCCATGCGTGTGCTGCCATAAGCCTCTTCGAACTTGCAGAGGTCTTGCCCCTTGACAAACAAAATCGTTGGCCATAAGTAATAGGTACTCTGCGCCCATGCCAAGCAACAAGAACAACTCAGAACTAAACAGGCAATGATTTTTTTAACGACAGGAAGATGCATAGGGGCAGATGGTTTGACTCAGATCACTTGATCAGCAACACTGGTTTTTGGCATGTCGCAAGCACGCGCTGTGCAACCGAGCCGATGAGTAAATCAGTGATGCCTGAACGACCTTTGGTCCCCATCACCACCAAATCAAAGCCTTTGTCGGCCACATTGGCAATGGTTTCAGCCACATGCCCCGTCTGAATGATGGTGTTGTGTTTGATACCAGCCTTAACGAGAACAGCCAAAGAAGACTTCAACTCTTTGTCACTGAGTTCACGCAAATAGTCTTCAACTTCGGCCTTACCGACCCATCGTTTGGCGTGTTGCAAGCCGTGGTCATCGTGAACAACGATCAACGTGATCACGTCGTTGCTACGCATGTTTGCAGACAACTTAGCTGCATATTTCACTGCATGCAAAGAGGATTTAGATCCATCGACAGCCACTAGAACTTTCATAGAGAACCCCTTTAAGCAGAATGTTTGATTTTGGTTGCACGATAACGGCGTTGCGCCATTTCTCGTCCGGCCTGAAGCACATCCGTAGTATGACTTAATTTCTTAGCATGCGGATAAGCATGATCTTCTTCGAGTTGCATGTGCTCATCGTAGAGCGCTTGAAAAATGGTCATCGCATGACTCAACTCTGCATAGTCGTAGCTTCCACTGCCTTCACTCACGGCATCAAGATGTGGATACATCTCTAGCCAGTTTTCTTCTAGCCACCCATGGTCCTGCTTTAACCGCTTTGCCACCTGCACGATGAATTCATCGGCGCTTGCGAGTAGGCCAGGAAAAACATGCTTCTCTTCATCCAGATGGTGCTGACGTGCCTCCGTCTCAAAGAATGTACATATCAAGTGCAACTCTTTTCGCTCTGGTGACGTCAAATTTTCATCTTCTAATTTTTTTACAAACGTGTGTAGTCGTTGCACATGTTTTTGAATTTGCTGATGTGTTTCATCGAGATATTCAAACAACGCATGACTGATCGGCAATTTGGACATGGGTAACTCCTTAACGTTTAAATGCCTGTGCTCGGATTGTGTAAAGAATCCTCGGAAGTCAAGTTGACCAACATCAACAAATCACGCACACGTGAACGCGAACATAGGGAAAAACCTAAACGTCATGGCATTCACACCAGTAATTGGCCGAGGTTTAACCTACATCAAAGCTAGGCAGAAGCCGACACGATGTAATCAAAGCTTTAGGGTTTCCAGACAGAAAGCTATTCATATGTCCGAGCATTTATCCCTCTCTCCTGCTGAGCATTTACGCCAATTAGCAGAACAAGCTGGTTTGCGTCCTTTGCACCTATGTGGCAAGGCGTTGCTACCCATCGTGCAAGGTGGCATGGGTGTGGGTGTGTCAGCGGGTGGACTAGCAGGGGCTGTGGCAAGAATGGGGGCAGTGGGCACCGTCTCGTCCGTCGACCTGCGGCGACTGCATGAAGACCTGATGGATCAAACACGGCATTTAGACAAAGAGCCCGATGCTGGCGACCTCATCAACCACGCAAATTTGATTGCCCTCGACCGTGAAATCAAAAAAGCCAAAGCCTTGTCCGAAAACCAAGGTCTGGTCGCCGTCAACATCATGAAAGCCATCACCGGGTATGCAGACCATGTGCAACAAGCCCTCAAAAGTGGTGCAGATGTGCTGGTGGTTGGGGCTGGCCTGCCGTTGGACTTGCCCGAATTGGCCGCCGACTTTCCCAACACCGCATTGGTCCCCATTCTGTCGGATGCACGGGGCATTCAATTGGTGGTAAAGAAGTGGGAGAAGAAAGGCCGTTTGCCGGATGCCATCATCATTGAACACCCGCGCTTGGCGGGGGGCCACTTGGGGGCGGCGAAAATTGAAGACCTTCAAGATGAACGCTTTAACTTTGAAGTCGCGATTCCACTGGCTTTGGAATTCTTTAAGACCATGGGCATCGAAGGAAAAATCCCGTTGATCGCCGCAGGCGGCATCAACTGTCAAGCAGACATTTTGCGATTGCAGGCTCTCGGTGCAAGCGCGGTGCAACTCGGAACTGCGTTTGCCGTCACCATCGAGAGTGATGCATCGCCCCACTTCAAAAAGGTGCTCGCAGATGCCAAACCCTCTGACTTGGTGGAGTTCATCAGCGCAGCAGGTTTGCCGGCTCGGGCTGTACGCACACCCTGGCTGGACAAATATTTACGCATTGAAGACAAGCTCAAGCACGTCGCCCACAAAAAGAAGAAATGCAATATGTCGTTTGACTGCCTGTCGCATTGCGGCCTGCGTGACGGCAATGCCGCTGTGGGTCAATTCTGCATTGACCAACAACTCGGCCATGCGTACTCGGGTGAGGTGGATAAAGGTTTGTTTTTCAGAGGCGCCGGTACGCTACCCTTTGGCTCGGAGATCCGTTCCGTGCAAGCGCTCATGGCGCACTTGGTCGGGAATATCTAAACCTCAAATCATGGGCGCACAAGGGTCAAGCGCAAGGCCACGTTTGAGGCGCCCACCGTCACCTTCACCGGTTCAGAGTACAGGTCACCTGGCGCAGGCTTGGCTTGGCCCGACTTGGACAGCCTAGCCTCCAGCTCAACCACTTTTTGCTGCGACAGCTGCACCTGCTGGTTCATGCTCATTGAATCATCGAGCTTGAACTTGGTGGGCCATGCAGAAGCTTCCAGACGAAAGACAGCGATAGGCATACGCTCGCCGGGCTTACGCGCAATAACCATCAAGACGTCATTGGCCGTGAATGATTTTTTCAACTCAGCAGACAACGCCACCTCACCTGAAATCGTCGCGTGGCTTGCAACCGCCGCTTGAGGCTTCAAGCTTGATGCTCCTAATGCGGTTGAGGCCTCCGGTCCCGCCCCTCCCTTGGCACGGGCTTGGGCGATAGATGACTGAAGCACGCGCGCATCTTCAGACGTTGGATCCAGTTGCACGAGCAAATAGTTCCATGTTTTGATAGCCTCATTGAACCTTCCACTATCGAAGGCGGCCGTGCCTGATAGCCACAAGGCCATCGCATTGTTCGGGTCAACCGCTAAGGCTTGTTGAATGAGCTTTTCGGGTTTACCCAAAAAACTCCCGTTGGCATTGGAGGCAACCACATCCGCATAGTCAGCCAGCAGCTGTGCATCGTTGGCGATATACGCCTCGGCAGCTGCGTAAGCCTTCTCTGCATCAACGGGTCGTCCCATCACTTTATAAGAGCGTGCCAACATGGTCCAGCCCTTTGGGTTGTTGGGGTCCTTCTTCAGTTTCTCAACCAAGCCGGAGACCATTTGCTCAACCTCTTTGCTTGCCGTGCGGTTTTTAGTCTCATCACCGTCCAAGCTACTGGGGTCACCCAACAGCACATACAAGGAGACCGCGACAATCGGCACGAGCGTACAGATCGCAAGAATGGTGCGCGTGGGTCGGGCGAAAGAGCCTGTCGCAACGTGATCGAGCGTCTCCTCGAGTAGACGCTTCTCCAGCTCTCGCACGGCGATTTCATAATTGTCAGAACTCAAGAAACCATCTGACAGATCGGCCTGCAAACGCGCGAGCTGGTACTGATGCGCTTCTGCATTGACTTGGTCATGCGAGACAGACGTTGTCTTGGTTTTAAAAATAAAAGGACGAAACAAAACACCCAACGCAACCACAACGATGAGCAATGCGACGAGAGAAAACACAATCATTTACCGGCTCCCTTGAGCAAGCGCTGAGCGCGCTGCTTTTCTTCTTCTGTTAATTCCTCATCCGCATCTTCATCTCGGCCGTCACGGCCCACGTGGCGAAGCAAAAACAACATCGCCAAAACCAACAACAAAAATGGTCCGCCCCAAAGTAACCAAGTGCTTGTTTTGACGGGTGGTCGGTACAACACGAAATCGCCGTAACGCGTCACCATGAATTCCTTGATCTCGGCATCCGTCTTCCCATCTTTCAGGAGCTGACGCAGCTCGTTGCGCAAATCTTGCGCCAGTTCAGAACGCGAGCCAGACAACGATTCGTTTTGACACACCAAACACCGCATCTCTTCTGAAATGTCGATCATCCGCTGCTCAATCGCGGGGTCCTCGGCCAAGGGAACGGCCTCTTTGCCAAACGACACGCCCAGACAGCAAAGCATCAAGAAAGAAACGAATAAGTGCTTCACGATTTATTTAAGGAGTTAATCAAAGGGATGATCTTTTTCTGGACCGCCTCTGCAGTGAGTGGCCCAATGTGCTTATAGCGAATGATGCCCTGCTGGTCTATGACATACGTTTCTGGCACGCCATACACACCGTAATTGATGCCCACGCGTCCGCTCGCATCAAACGCAGAGAGCACATAAGGGTCGCCCTCATGACGCAACAGGTTCAAGGCATCCTTGCGTTGGTCTTTGTAGTCCAAACCGATCAAGGGGGTTTCGTTTGTTTTGGAAAAGTTCAAGAGCACCGGATGCTCTTCACGACACGACGAGCACCAAGACGCCCAAACATTCAGGACCCAAACCTTCCCCCTCAAACTCTCAGGTGAAAAATTTTGATCCGCCTGTGCCAGTTGAGGAACCTCGAAAGGAGGAGCCAAACGGCCGATCAAGGGGGACGGCACTTCGTGCGGATCGCGCCCTAGCCCGCTGGCCAAAAACGCAACCAAGCCCACGAACAACAACAGGGGGAATGCAAACTTTAATTTCATGCCGCGGCACTTCCCTGCTGACGACGGTAGCGGCGGTCAAACATGGCCAAGATGCCGCCCAAGGCCATCATCAAACAACCACCCCAGATCCAATCGACAAATGGTTTGTAAAACACACGCACTGACCATGCGGAGTTGTCTTGCATCTCACCCAAGGAGACGTACAGATCGCGGGTCAAGCCTGCATCAATGGCCGCCTCCGTCATGGGCATGGCGGAAGAGAAATATCGACGCTTCTCGGGGTTCATTGTCAAATCCGACATGCCTGGCTTGCTGACTTTGAACTCACCGCGTGAGGCTTCGTAGTTAGGGCCGTTCACGATTTGCACACCGTTGAACTGGAACTCATAGCCACCCACTGTGGTGACATCGCCCAGGTCCATGCGCACATCTTTTTCTTGTTGGTAGCCACCCACCATGGTCACGCCAAACACAAACACGGCCATGCCCATATGCGCGACTTGCATGCCCCAGTACGACAACGGCGGGTTGCTGGTTTTCAGGCGCTTGAACACCTGCATCACCACCGAGCCAGACACCCACACGGCCAAGGTAATGCCGACCAAGGTCATGACGGACCCACCGCCCAGCCAGATATACGCCACCACAGGGGCAAGCAAAGCGAGCACGGCAGCGCCCCACACTTTTTTAAACAACTGCTTGAGGTTGGCCTGCTTCCAGTTCGCCATGGGCCCCACGCCGAGCAACACCAACACGGGCACCATGATGGGAACAAACACCGTATTGAAATAAGGTGCGCCCACAGAGAGCTTGCCGAGGTTCAAAGCGTCCATCACCAAGGGGTAAACCGTGCCCAGCAAAACGGCGCTGGCAGCGACGACAAAAAAGACGTTGCCCACCAACAAGAATGTTTCGCGCGAGACCAATGCAAACGTACCGCCGCGCGACACCTGGTTGGCACGCACTGCAAACAAAGTCAGAGATGAACCGACCACCAAGGCCAACAAGATCAAGATGAACACACCCCGACGCGGGTCTGAAGCAAACGCATGCACCGACGTCAAGACACCCGATCGCACCAAGAACGTGCCGAGCAATGACAAAGAAAAAGCACTGATGGCCAACAGCACGGTCCAGTTTTTAAAACTGCCGCGCTTTTCGGTCACGGCCAAGGAGTGCAGCAACGCTGTGCCCACCAACCAGGGCATGAAAGAAGCGTTCTCAACAGGGTCCCAGAACCACCAACCGCCCCAGCCCAACTCGTAGTAGGCCCACCATGAGCCTAGGGCAATGCCCGCAGTCAAAAACGCCCACGCTGTGATCGTCCATGGACGTGACCAGCGCGCCCAAGCCGCATCTAATTTGCCAGAAAGCAAAGCCGCGATCGCAAAAGCAAACGCCACCGAGAAACCCACATAGCCCATATAAAGCATAGGCGGGTGAAACACCAAGCCTGGGTCTTGCAGCAGCGGGTTCAAGTCTCGGCCGTTGTCCGGCACATCCATCACGCGATCAAACGGGTTCGATGTGAAGAGAATGAAAAGCAGCAGCCCCGACGTGACCAGCCCCAGCACGCCCACCACGCGCGCCACCGTGGCATCGTCGAGGTTGCGCGAGAGCTGCGCCACTGCAAACGTCCAACAGCTCAGCATGTACACCCACAACAGCAGCGAGCCCTCATGCCCACCCCAAACAGCGCCCATGCGGTAGAGCAAAGGCAGCTTGGAATTGGAATGCTCGGCCACATACAAAACCGAGAAGTCGTTGGCATAAAAACACCAACACAAGGCCAAGAAAGACAGCGTCATCACCAAAAATAACGCTTGGGCAGCTGGCTTCGCCATCACCACCCAAGCGGACTGACCGCGCTGCGCACCCCATAAAGGTAGGACACCGGCGATCAGGGCTAGACACAACGCCAACACAAGGGCGAAGTGCCCAATTTCAGGAATCATCATTCGTCAGGATCTTCGTATTCTTTGGGCAATTGATGGGCAATACCTTTGTGGCAGTCGATACAGGTTTTACCCTCTTCTTTGGCCTTCATGTGTTTTCTGTAAGGCGTTTGCTTTTGCAACTCAGGGCTCATGGCCTCAAAGCTGTGGCAGTTGCGGCACTCACGTGAATTGCTTTCTTTCATGCGCTCCCACTCGTGGCCAGCCAGCTCCATGCGTTTGGCTTCAAACTTTTCTTTGGTATCGATGCTGCCGGTGATCTTGCCCCAAACCTCTAAGCTGGCCTTGGACTTGCGAATCATCTTGTGCACCCAGTCTTTGGGCACGTGGCAGTCAGAGCAAATAGCACGCACGCCCGTGCGGTTGCTGTAGTGAATGGTCTCTTTGTACTCTTGGTACACCGTGTCACGCATCTCGTGGCAAGTGGTGCAGAACTCCAAGGTGTTGGTCATTTCCATACCGGTGTTGAAACCACCCCAGAACAGAATACCCGCGACGAATGACACGCTGGTAATCGCGAGCAGGGAATATTTAGCGCTTGGCTTTTTAAGCGTTTCCCAGAAACGTTTGATACAACCGGGTTTGTTATCGCTCATGGTTTTCTCCGATTTATAAAACAAAAAGTGGGGCCACTGGTGAGTGGCCCCAAACTCATCAGATCATGAAAAACTCTTGATGGTTTTTAGAAGCTATGAATGAAACTTGCGGCAATCGCATTCATCGAATAACTACCAGATTGCTGATTTGTTGGCATCAACGCGACAGGCGTGTAACCTAATTGATAGCCG
>CAIODK010000246.1 GCA_903856995.1 uncultured Burkholderiales bacterium | reverse complement strand
GTCTTTGATGCAAGGTACAACAGAATCGCACCCGACTCAAACAGGCTGATGGGTTTGCCGTCTGGGCCGTTCGGGTCTACCAAGGCGGGTATTTTGTTGTTGGGGCTGATCTGCAAAAACTCAGGTTTGAATTGATCGCTTTGCCCAATGTTGACGGGGTGTGCCACCCAGTCGCGCCCTAAGCGCAAGCCGCACTCTTCGAGCATGATGTGCACTTTGTGGCCGTTAGGCGTAGCCCATGAGTAAACGTCAATCATTTCAATTCCTTAGCTGCCTCGTGTCACGGGCATTTCTATGTCTTGCGGTGCGGTGGCGATGTGCCGCGCTAATTCGAGTTTAGCAATGGATTGGCGATGCACTTCGTCCGGGCCATCGGCTAAACGCAGCCAACGTTGGGTCGAATAGGCGTAGGCCAACGGGAAGTCATCGCAGATACCCGCAGCGCCATGCGCTTGAATCGACCAATCGATGATTTGGCTGGCCATGTTGGGTGCTATCACTTTGATCATGGCGATCTCTGCGCGCGCTATTTTGTTGCCGACGGTATCCATCATGTACGCGGCTTTGAGGGTGAGTAAACGTGCTTGCTCAATCATGATGCGTGAGTCTGCGATGCGTTCATGCCATACGCCCTGCGCCGACAAGGGCTTGCCAAACGCCACACGGCTGCTGATGCGTTTGCACAGAAGCTCTAACGCGCGTTCAGCTGATCCAATGGTGCGCATGCAGTGGTGAATGCGGCCTGGGCCTAAACGTCCTTGTGCAATCTCGAACCCTCGGCCTTCACCGAGCAGCAGGTTTTCCACGGGGATACGCACATTGGTGAGTGTTACTTCCATGTGGCCGTGCGGGGCATCGTCATAACCAAATACGCTCAATGCGCGCACCACCTTCACGCCAGGGGCATTGGCTGGAACGACCACCATACTTTGCTGTGCGTGGCGTGGCGCATCGGGGTTGGTTTTGCCCATCACGATGTAGACCGCACACCGCGGGTCACCTGCGCCAGAGCTCCACCATTTGGTGCCGTTGATGATGTAGTCGTTGCCGTCGCGCACGATGCTGCATTGGATGTTGGTGGCGTCAGAAGATGCCACTGCGGGCTCGGTCATCAAAAAGGCGGAGCGAATCTCACCACGCAGCAATGGTTCTAGCCATTTGTCTTTGAGGGCTTCGCTGGCGTAGCGCTCGAAAGTTTCCATATTGCCCGTGTCGGGGGCGGACGAGTTGAATACCTCTGATGCAAAAGGCACGCGGCCCATGATTTCGCAAAGGGGTGCGTATTCCAAATTGCTCAAACCTTCTGGTGCGCGCTGGCTGCGTGGCAAAAATAAGTTCCACAAACCAGCCGCTCTGGCTTTGGGTTTGAGTCCTTCGACAAGCGCCGTTGGAATCCACGCATTGCCGTTGGCTCGGTTAGCCGCAATTTCTTCGTAAAAACGATTTTCATTGGGATAGATGTGGGCATCCATGAAGGCCAGCAATCGTCCTTGCAAGCCTTTTACTTTGTCGGTGTAGTCGAAGTTCATGGTGTGTTTTCCTTATCTCTTTTGTTTTATTAGGCTTTTTGTGCAAATGTCCAAGCCAGTTCGGCCATGGGCCGCGCACCTGCGGCTGAGGCTTTGGCTTCATCACTGGAGGCGGTACCGGATTCGACGCGTTTGGCGATGCCTTGCAAGATGGCCGCAATGCGGAACATGTTGTAGGCGAGGTAAAAGTTCCAATCGGTTTTTAGGTCGGCGGGTGTGGCCAAACCCGTTCGATCGCAATAGCGATGGATGTTTTCTGTTTCACTGGGAATGCCGAGCGAAGCAAGGTCAATGCCACCAATTCCCCTGAACGTGCCGAGTGGGATATGCCACGCCATGCAGAGGTAGCTGAAATCAGCTAAGGGGTGACCGAGCGTGGACAACTCCCAATCGAGCAAAGCCAAGACACGTGGTTCGGTTGGATGGAATAGCAAGTTGTCCAGTCGATAGTCGCCGTGCACGATGCTCACCTTGCTGGCGTCTCGTGCACTGGCGGGCATATTGGCAGGTAGCCACGCCATGAGCTTGTCCATCTCGGGGATGGGTTGAGTGACGGACGCGATGTATTGTTTACTCCAGCGGCTAATTTGACGTTCAAAGTAGTTGCCGGGTCTGCCGTAGTCGCCTAGGCCGCGTTCTGCAAAGGCAACGGTGTGCAGGGCCGCAATGACCCGGTTCATTTCGTTATAGATGTCGGCACGCTCTGCGTTTTGCATGCCGGGTAGGGTCTGGTCCCACAACACGCGCCCTGGCACAAACTCCATGACGTAAAAGGCGCGGCCCAAGATGGACTCGTCCTCGCACAACACATGCATTTGAGGCACAGGCACGCGCGTGCCGTGCAGGCCTTGCATCACCTTGAACTCGCGCTCAATCGCGTGGGCAGAGGGCAGAAGCTTGGCGACGGGACCTGGTTTGGTCCGCATCACATAGCTCTTGTGGGGTGTGTTGAGTTTGTAGGTCGGGTTGGATTGCCCACCTTTGAACATTTCAAGAGACAGCGGCCCTTGAAAGCCCGATAGGTGATCGATCAGCCACGCGGTCAGTATCGCTGCGTCCACATGGTGCGCTTCGCTGACAGGCCGGGTGCCGACGTAGGTATCGTCCCGGCTCATATTGGGCCGCCTGTCAGTGGTCGGCTTCGCTGATGCGTAGCAACGTTTCGCGGTTGCGTATGACCAAACCGCCCGGTTCGATCCGAATAGCTTCCTCGCGTTCCATGGCCTTGAGCTCTTGGTTCACGCGTTGGCGGGAAGCCCCCAACAACTGCGCCAATTCCTCTTGCGCCAGATGTAGACCAATCCGAATTTCTTGCCCATTGGTCAGGCAGGGCACGCCGTAGCTGCGCGCCAAATGCAGGAGCTGCTTGGCCAAGCGAGAACGCAGGGGCAGGGTGTTGAGATCTTCCACCAAACCAAAGAGCTGGCGAATGCGACGCGCTTGTAAGCGCAGCATGGCTTCGTAAAACTCCACATGCTGGCTGAGAATTTTTTGAAAGTCTGCTTTGGCAACGCACAGAATCGTCGTCTCGCCATGTGCGTACACATCGTGTGTCCGACGATCGCC
>CAIODK010000245.1 GCA_903856995.1 uncultured Burkholderiales bacterium | reverse complement strand
GTGGCGAACTCGCCGTCTTGAAACTGGGCCGCCAAGCTGGCATCACCGCCGACAAGCGCTTGCGTGCTGTAGCTGTGGCCTTTGGCCTGGAAAATTTGGTCGCCATCGATGTGTCCGAGCTGGCTGATCGCGCCGTCTACGGGGCAAACAAACGCGGCATCGGCCAAGGGGCGCGCGCCGGGCTTTAAGGCACGGGTGAAGAAGTCGTTGAAGCAGGCGTACTGCGTGATGTCGGGCTGTGCAGCCTCGTCCATGTTGACTTGGTACTTGCCCACAAACCATTGGATGAGGGCATGCGTCCATTTGCCACAACGCGCGCGCGCCACAGCGCCCGCAAACTGGGTGAGCAATTGCTTAGGCAAGAGGTGCTGCAAGGCGACGAAAGTTTTTTCATTCATTTGGCAATTTTAGGCGTGCAAAATAGGCCCATGAGCACCCCACTTTTTGAATGCAATCACCTCCTCAAACGCTATGGTGACAACACCGTGGTGAACGACGTGTCTTTCAGCATCGCACCCGGCGAATGCTTGGGCGTGATCGGCCCCAACGGCGCAGGCAAAACCACCACGTTGCGCATGTGCCTGGGTCTCACGCAGGCCGATGGCGGCAACATCCACGCGTTTGGTTTGTCGATGCCCGAGGATGCACTGGCCATCAAAGCGCGTTTGGGTGTGGTGAGCCAGTTCGACACGCTCGACCCCGACTTCACCTGCGCTGAAAACCTGATGGTGTTTGGCCGCTACTTTGGCATGAAAAAAGCCGACATCCAAGCGCGCATTCCGCAGTTGCTGGAGTTCGCTGCGCTCACGCACAAGGCCGACGCCAAACCGGGTGAGCTGTCGGGCGGCATGAAACGTCGGCTCAGCTTGGCCCGCGCCCTGATCAACAACCCCGATGTGCTGCTGCTCGACGAGCCCACCACCGGCCTTGACCCGCAAGCGCGCCACCTGATGTGGGAGCGCCTGCAACAACTGCTGCAACAAGGCAAATCTATTTTGCTGACGACGCACTTCATGGACGAAGCCGAGCGTTTGTGCCACCGCTTGCTCCTGCTTGACCAAGGTAAAAAAATTGCCGAAGGTGCGCCGCGTGATTTGATTGCGCAACACCTGGAGCCCGATGTGGTGGAGGTGTATGGCCAAGGCGCGTTGGCGTTGGTCAGCAGCCCGCTGGCCAGCTTGGCGCAACGGGTGGAGACCAGCGGCGAGACCGTGTTCTTCTATGTGCAAGACGCAACACCGTTGCTGCAAGCGCTGCACGCCTATCCGGGCCTGCGCACGCTGCACCGCCCGGCCAACTTGGAAGATTTGTTTTTGAAAATGACCGGACGCCAAATCCGCGAGGAGGGCTAACCCATGTCAATGACTTTTAAGCACACCTATTTCCGTTTCTGGCCCGTCTTCTTGCGCAACCTGTTGGTGTGGCGCAAGCTCGCCATCCCCAGCCTCGTCGCCAACATTGCTGAACCCTTGATGTGGTTGGTCGCCTTTGGCTACGGCATGGGAGCCCTTGTGGGCGAGGTGACCTTGGATGATCAGAAAGTGCCTTACATCTTGTTCTTGGCCAGCGGCTCCATCTGCATGAGTGCGATGAACGCGGCCACGTTTGAGGCGCTGTACTCGGCCTTCTCGCGCATGCATGTACAAAAGACGTGGGACGGCATCTTGAATGCCCCCATGCGCCTAGACGACGTGCTGTTGGCCGAGATGCTGTGGGCCGCCTTCAAGTCTTTGTTCACCATCACGGCCATCTTGGGCGTCATGTGCGCGCTGGGCATCACACAGAGCTGGAAGCTCTTGGCCGCGTGGCCCATCTTGCTGTTCGTGGGCATCACCTTCAGTTGCATCGCACTCATCTTCAATGCGCTGGCCAAAGGCTATGACTTTTTCTCCTACTACTTCACGCTGTTTCTCACGCCCATGATGTTCTTGAGCGGCGTGTTCTTTCCGCGCGACCAACTGCCGGGCATCGTGCGTGACGTGTCTGAATGGCTACCCCTCACCCAAGCCATTGCCTTGGTGCGCCCCTTGTTTCTAGACCAGTGGCCCGCCGACGCTGCGCTGCACCTTGGCGTGTTGGCTGTCTATGCATGGGTGGGCTGGAAGATTGCACTGCATTTGACCCAGAAGCGTTTCAAGACTTGACTTGCGTCAGCCAAATGCAACCCATCACCCGCTAATATTGTTCTTTTGATTCAACCGCACACAGACAAGGATTCCCAATGAGCATTCAAACCGTAGGCATCATCGGCGCCGGCACCATGGGCAATGGCATCGCACAAGCATGTGCTGTGTCTGGCGTGAACGTGGTGATGGTCGACATCTCTGACGCCGCTGTGGCCAAAGGCCTCGCCACCGTGGCGGGCAGCTTGGACCGTTTGATCAAGAAAGAAAAAATCACCGAGGCCGATAAAGCTGCCGCCTTGTCGCGCATCAAAACCAGCACCAGCTACGACGACCTCAAGGGCGCAGAGCTCGTCATCGAAGCCGCGACCGAGAACTACGACCTCAAGGTCAAGATCGTCAAGCAGCTCGACGCCATGTTGGCACCTGAAGCCATCATCGCGTCCAACACATCATCTATCTCCATCACCAAGCTGGCCGCTGTCACCACACGCGCTGACCGCTTCATTGGCATGCACTTTTTCAACCCTGTGCCGATGATGGCATTGGTTGAAATCATCCGTGGCTTGCAAACCTCTGATGCCACACACGCCGCTGTGCACGACCTGTCCGCACGCTTGGGC
Organism: uncultured Burkholderiales bacterium; assembly: GCA_903856995.1. Lineage (GTDB taxonomy): Bacteria > Pseudomonadota > Gammaproteobacteria > Burkholderiales > Burkholderiaceae_C > Limnohabitans. Next base: position 4,904 of record CAIODK010000245.1, on the reverse strand, counting down.
AAGAGCCCCATCACGGTGAAGAATGCGCCCGGCTTTGTGGTCAACCGCATCTTGGTGCCAATGATCAACGAAGCCTTCTTTGTGTTGGCCGAAGGTGTGGCCACCGCCAAAGACATTGATGCCGGCATGATGCTCGGGTGCAACCAACCCATCGGCCCCTTGGCGTTGGCCGACATGATTGGCCTGGACGTGTGCTTGGCGGTGATGGACGTGTACCTGCAAGAGTTTGGCGACAGCAAATACCGCGCTTGCCCCTTGCTGAAAGAAATGGTGGCTGCGGGCCAACTGGGCCGTAAAACCGGCCGCGGTGTGTACGCCTACTAAACACGCGGTGTTGCCATGAAGTACGCCCTGCTCTCTGACATCCACAGCAACCTGCATGCGCTCGACGCCTGCTTGGCGCATGCCCAGGCTCTCGGCGCAGAGCGCGTGGCCATCCTGGGGGATTTGGTGAGCTACGGGGCCTTCCCCGCTGAAGTGGTGGCACGCTGCCAGGCGCTTCAGCAAGCCGGCGCGATTGTGCTGCGGGGCAACCATGAAGAGTTGGTGCAAACGCACAGCATCAACACCGACAACCCCAACCCCTCTTTGGGCAGTCAAACCGCGGAGTGGACGCACGACCAACTGTCACCCGCCCAACGCTTTTGGCTAGAGACCTTGCCGTTGACGGAACACATCGATCACATGTTCTTTGTGCACGCCAGCGCAGATGCGCCCACCCGTTGGCGCTATGTAGAAGACGAGCGCACCGCGAGCCTGAGCCTAGACGCGGCGTGCACACACCCCCATGTGCGCTATGTGTTCGGTGGCCATGTGCACCACCAGTCGCTGTATTACCGTGGCACGGGCCGCCAACTGATGGCGTTCAAGCCCACCGCGGGCGTGCCCATCCCCACGCCCCAACACCGGCAGTGGATCGCCACCATCGGCTCGGTGGGTCAACCGCGCGATGGCAATCCGCGCGCCATGTACGCCCTGTTCGACAGCACGGCTTGCAAGCTCACCTTCCACCGCATTGCCTATGACCACCGTGCCGCTGCGCGCGCCGTGCGTGACGCGGGTCTGCCTGAGTACTTCGCGCTGCGTCTGGAGACGGGTAAATGAAGCGCCTCGCAGCGGGCACGGAGCTGGATGGATTTCGGATTGGCGCCTGCTTGCACGCAGGGGGCATGGCGCATATCTATGAGGTGAGTTACGCGGACGCGCGGCCATCGCCCTTTGAGATGGTCATGAAAGTACCCCGCATGACGGTGGGCGATGGCGCAGAGAACATCGTGGGCTTCGAGGTCGAACATCAAATTTTGCAGGTGCTGCACGGCACCCATGTGCCGCGTTTTGTGGCGGCGGGTGACATGGTAAGCATGCCCTACCTTGTGATGGAGCATGTGCCAGGCCAAACCTTGCAGCAGGTGCTAGACACCCACACCCAACAACACACCCGCGCGCAGGTGGCCGACATCGCACACATGGGCGCGGCCATTGCCCGCGCTGCACACAGCCTGCACCAACAAAACACCTGTCACCTCGACATCAAGCCAGCCAACGTGCTGCTGCACCCAGACGGCCATGCGGTGTTGCTGGACTTTGGTTTGTCCTGCCACGCGCACTACCCCGACTTGCTGGCCGAAGAGCTGCGCAAAGCCGTGGGTTCGCCCGCTTGGATTGCCCCCGAGCAAGTAGTGGGCGTGCGCGGTGACCCGCGTAGCGACATCTTTGCGATCGGCGTGATGCTCTACGAGCTGGCCACCAGCGAACTGCCCTTTGGCAACCCACAAACCAAGGGCGGTATGCGTCAACGTTTGTGGATGGACCCCACCCCGCCGCGCCGCTTGCGCGAGGACTTGCCCGAGTGGCTGCAAGAAGTGGTGTTGCGTTGCTTAGAGCCCGAGGCCGCCAAACGCTACCCGTCGGCAGCGCACTTGGCGTTTGATTTGGAACACCCAGAACAAGTGAAGGTCACCAAACGCGGCCAGCAGTTGCAAGGCACCCCGTTTTTCACCCACTTCAAGCGTTGGCTCAAAGCGGCAGGCATGCACTACCAGCCCAGCCCTTTGCCTTCGCAACAAATTGATGAAGTGCCAATTTTGATGGTGGCGGTGCCGCACCACGAAGCCAGTGACGCCACCTTGTATTCGCTACGCCAAGCCGTCGCGCGTTCGCTGGGCATTCGACCCGGCGCACGTTTGGCCGTGGTGACCGTCATTTCGCCCCACCTCAGCAGCACGTCAGAGAGCGACAAAAGCGAAACCACCCTGCACCGTCAGTACCGCACCCTGCTGCAGCAATGGGCGCAGCCACTGGATTTGGGCCAGCACCAAACCTCGTTCCACGTGCTGGAGTCCAGCGATGTCGCCAACGCCATCGTGCGTTATGCCGAAGGCAACAATGTGAGCATGATCGTCATGGGTGCGGCAACGCACGGGCTGCAGCTGCAACGCTTGGTGGCGACGGTGCCCATCAAGGTGGCGATGGAGGCGCCATGCACGGTGATTTTGGTCAAGCAGGCTTTGCCGTTTGAACGGCTGATGGACTAACCGCGCGTCAGTCCACTTTGGCGCCCGAAGCCTTCACCACCTGGGCCCACTTTTTGTGCTCGGCATCGATGAACTTCGTGAACTCCTCTGGGCTATTGCCACCCGGAATCGCGCCTTGTGCCAACAGTTTTTCTTTGATGGCGGGCGTGTTCAAAGACTTGGCCACCTCTTGTTGAATGCGGTTCACCACATCAACCGGCGTGCCTGCCGGGGCGAGCAAACCAAACCATGAACTGGCTTCGTAGCCCTTGAGTGCGGGGCCACCCGCCTCCTCCACCGTGGGCAATTCAGGCATGGCCAAAGAGCGTTGGCTGCTGGTCACCGCCAGCGCTTTGAGGCGACCCGACTTGATGTGCGGAATGGATGACGGCAAGTTGTCGAACATCACATCCATGGAGCCACCCAACATGTCGAGCAAGGCGGGGTTAGAGCCTCGGTAAGGGAAGTGGACCATGTAGGTGCCGCTCATGCTTTTAAACAGCTCACCGGCCAGATGAATCGATGTGCCATTGCCACTGGAGGCCATGTTGAGCTTGGCGGGGTTGGCTTTGGCATAGGCGATGAAGTCTGTCACCGAATTGATGTTGCGTGCTTTGGCGGTGTCGGCGTTCATGACCATCACATTGGGCACACCGGCCACCACAGTGATCGGCAAGAAGTCTTTGATGGGGTCGAACGGAAGCTTGCTGTAGAGCGCGCGGTTGATGCCGTGCGTGCCCACGGTGCCCATGAGCAGGGTATAGCCATCGCCAGGGGACTTGGCCACGATGTCTGCGCCCAAGTTACCGCCGGCACCTGCTTTGTTTTCTACAAAAAAGGTTTGCCCAAACGCACGGCTCAGCTCTGGCGCAATGGCCCGCGCCAAGATGTCGGTGGTGCCCCCTGGGGCAAAGGGCACGACGATGCGCACGGGCTTGCTCGGCCAAGCCGTCTGCGCATGGCTCGGCACAGCCACCCACGACAAGGCAGCGAGCACAGACGCTTGTGCGCTGAGCGTGAGTAAATGGCGGCGAGTGGTCATCTTGGCTCCTTGATTTTTATCGATCCATGATGCCAGTGATCCAGCGATTGCAACAGTCGCCTTGGCGAAACTGAAGACCCGTGTTTACCCCATGAAAAAAGCCACCTGCAAAGGTGGCTTTAGGGGTTCCGGCAAGCGGGGTCGCTGGATTAGTCGGCGTAGACGCCCGCCGACTGAATGATCGGGCCCCACTTGGCGATTTCAGAGGCGACAAACTTCTTGTGCTCTGCGCCATCGGTGCGCTTGTCGGTCACGATCACCGCGCCCAAGGCTTCTTGCTTCTTAATGAACTCTGGGTTCTTCAATGCGGTCTTCAACGCTTTGTTGATCTTGGCGATCACGTCAGCAGGTGTGCCTTTGGGGGCATACAAACCGTGCCAAATGGTGACTTCAAAACCCTTCAAGCCAGACTCTTGCATCGTGGGCAGGTTTTTCAACGCGGGGGTGCTCAAACGCTTGGCGGTGGTCACGGCAAATGCCTTGACGGTCTTGCCTTCGATTTGGCTGGTGGTGTTAGTGCTTTGATCGCACAACAAGTCAATCTGCCCACCCATCAAATCGTTCATGGCGGGAGCGGTGCCTTTGTAGGGGACCGTGGTCATGTCTGTTTTGATGGCGTCTTGAAACAGCAATCCGCACAGGTGTGACGCAGCGCCCAAGCCAGCGTTACCCAAGTTGACGGTGCCTTTGTTTTGCGTAATCCACGCCTGCAACTCTTTGAAGTTGGTGGCGGGCAACGTGGGGCGACCAATCAAGGTCATGGGGACTTCGTTGACCATGCCCAAGAACTCGAAATCATCGAGTGTGTTGTAGGGCATCTTGCGATACAGCGCAGGCGATGTGGCCATGCCAATGTGATGCAACAAAATGGTGTGGCCATCTTGCGGCGCTTTGGCTACTTTGTTAGCCCCAATCGTGCCGCCTGCACCGGCCACGTTTTCAACCACCACGTTCGCGCCCAAGGGCTTGCGCATGGCTTCTGCCAAATCGCGGGCCACGCGATCGGTCGGGCCGCCAGCGGTGAACGGCACCACGATGGTGACCGGCTTGTCTTTGACGGGGTAATCAGCGGCGTTAGCGCTAGTCAATGCGGCTACGGCCAACAAGCTCAGAGTGAACAGTTTTTTCATGAAGTCTCCTAAATATCGATGCATGATAGTAATGCCCAACAGTCCTTATAAAAAGGTGGGAATTACTTAAGCCGATTGAGGTACATCAACCCCAATGCAGATAAGCACTGGGCCTATTGGTAGGAACGGGCGTCTTCAATCACTTTGCCATCGTTGGGCAGACTGTCTAAGGTCACAAACGTCACATCGGCACGAAGTTTGGTGATGTCGCGCACGGCT
>CAIODK010000244.1 GCA_903856995.1 uncultured Burkholderiales bacterium | reverse complement strand
GCTGGCGGGCTGATTTGTAAATAAAGTTTTAGGAGAATTGAAATGAAGGTTTCTGCTTCGGTCAAGAAAATTTGCCGCAACTGCAAAGTCATTCGGCGTAAGGGCGTGGTTCGTGTGATCTGCACGGACCCGCGTCATAAGCAGCGTCAAGGCTGATTGCAAGAGTTATAGAGGACGAAAATGGCACGTATCGCTGGCATCAATATTCCACCGCACAAGCATACTGAAATTGGCCTGACAGCCATCTTTGGTATCGGTCGCACCCGCGCACGCAAAATCTGCGTCGCATCAGGCATTGCTTACTCCAAAAAGATCAAAGATCTGACGGATGCAGACCTGGAAAAAATTCGCGATCAAATCGCGCTGTTCACCATCGAGGGTGACTTGCGACGCGAAACAACCATGAACATCAAGCGTTTGATGGACATCGGTTGCTACCGAGGTTTCCGCCATCGCCGTGGTCTGCCCATGCGCGGTCAGCGTACACGCACCAATGCACGCACCCGCAAGGGCCCGCGCAAAGGCGCGGCTGGATTGAAGAAATAAACCGGGACTGAGAAGAGAACACTATGGCAAAAGCCCCAACCAATAGCGCCGCACAACGCGTACGCAAAAAAGTTCGCAAGAACGTTGCCGATGGCATTGCACACGTGCACGCCTCGTTCAACAACACCATCATCACCATCACCGACCGCCAAGGCAATGCTTTGTCGTGGGCGTCTTCGGGTGGTCAAGGTTTCAAAGGTTCACGAAAATCCACTCCCTTCGCAGCCCAGGTTGCGTCTGAAGTGGCTGGCCGCGCTGCCATTGAACAAGGCATCAAAAACCTCGACGTCGAGATCAAAGGCCCAGGCCCTGGTCGCGAGTCTTCGGTTCGCGCTTTGGGCGCCTTGGGCATTCGCATCACTTCGATTGCAGATGTCACGCCCATGCCGCACAACGGTTGCCGCCCTCAAAAGCGTCGCCGTATTTAATTCACCAAGCCCACCGCCATGGCCCCTGTTGGTTATGGCTCCCGCACTTTTGTGCGGTAGTTGACAAAAAAAGGAAGATCAAGTGGCACGTTACTTAGGCCCCAAGGCCAAACTCTCACGCCGTGAAGGCACCGACCTGTTTCTAAAGAGCGCGCGTCGCTCGATTGCCGACAAGTCAAAATTTGACAGCAAGCCTGGTCAGCATGGCCGCACTTCTGGACAACGCACATCAGACTACGGTCTGCAATTGCGCGAAAAGCAAAAAGTCAAGCGCATGTACGGCGTGCTCGAAAAGCAGTTTCGCCGCTACTTTGCTGAAGCCGATCGCCGCAAAGGCAACACAGGCTCGAACCTGCTGAGTCTGCTCGAATCGCGCTTGGACAATGTGGCTTACCGCATGGGCTTTGGCTCGACACGCGCTGAAGCGCGTCAGCTGGTCTCGCACAAAGCGGTCACAGTCAATGGCCAACCCGTCAACATCCCTTCTTACTTGGTCAAGGCCGGTGATGTGGTGGCGGTGCGTGAAAAATCAAAAAAACAAAATCGCATTGTCGAAGCGATGCAACTGGCACAACAAGTTGGTATTCCAGCTTGGGTGGAAGTCAATATCGAAAAAGTCGAAGGTGTTTTCAAGAAAGCACCAGACCGTGATGAATTTGCTGCAGACATCAACGAATCTTTGATCGTTGAATTGTATTCACGCTAATTTCATTTTGTTTCAATCGTTCCCGCGCCGCGATGCATTGTGGTGCGGGTGCTTCATCAGCCTTACCGGTGTAATGAACCGAGGGTATTGAGAGGAAGTCTGAATGCAAACCAATCTGTTGAAACCTAAAGCCATCCAAGTTGAGCAACTCGGCGCCAACCGCGCCAAGGTCACATTGGAGCCCTTTGAGCGTGGTTATGGCCACACACTGGGCAATGCGCTGCGCCGCGTTTTGTTGTCATCCATGGTCGGTTATTCGGCCACTGAAGTGACCATCGCTGGTGTCGTGCATGAGTACTCGTCGATTGACGGCGTGCAAGAAGATGTCGTCAATATTTTGTTGAACCTCAAGGGTGTGGTGTTCAAACTGCACAACCGTGACGAAGTCACATTGAGCCTGCGCAAAGATGGCGAAGGCCCTGTCACTGCGGCTGACATCCAGACCCCGCACGATGTGGAAGTGGTCAACCCTGAGCACATCATTGCCAACTTGTCGCAGGGCGGCAAACTGGACATGCAAATCAAGGTTGAAAAAGGCCGTGGCTATGTGCCAGGCTCGATGCGCCGCTTTGCTGATGAGCCCACCAAATCGGTTGGCCGCATTGTGCTGGACGCTTCGTTCTCGCCCGTCAAGCGCGTGAGCTACACCGTTGAGACTGCCCGTGTTGAGCAACGCACTGACTTGGACAAACTCGTGATCGAGATGGAAACCAACGGCGCCATCACTGCTGAAGATGCAGTGCGCGCCTCGGCCAAAATCTTGGTTGAGCAATTGGCCGTTTTTGCCCAATTGGAAGGCAGCGAATTGTCTGCATTCGACCAACCTGCTCAGCGCGGCGGCGCCAGCAGCTTCGATCCAATTTTGCTGCGCCCTGTGGACGAGCTGGAGTTGACGGTTCGCTCTGCCAACTGCCTCAAAGCAGAAAACATTTACTACATCGGTGACCTGATTCAGCGCACTGAAAATGAATTGCTCAAGACCCCCAATTTGGGCCGCAAGTCCCTCAACGAGATCAAGGAAGTTTTGGCTTCACGCGGTCTGACTTTGGGCATGAAACTCGAAAGCTGGCCACCTGCCGGTTTGGAAAAGCGTTAATTAGAAAGTCGCCCACAAACCATGTGGGCAGTGCACGGGCAGTACCTGATACGGCTGCTTGTTAAATAAAGAAAGGTAAGCACCATGCGCCACGGACACGGACTACGAAAACTCAACCGCACCAGCGAGCACCGCCTCGCTATGCTGCAAAACATGATGAACTCGCTGATCGAGCATGAAGTCATCAAAACAACATTGCCCAAGGCCAAAGAGCTGCGCCGCGTGATCGAGCCCATGATCACTTTGGCCAAGGTGGACTCATTGGCCAACAAGCGTTTGGCGTTCAACCGTCTGCGTGACCGCGACAGCGTGACCAAGTTGTTCAGCGACTTGGGCCCACGCTTTGCCAAGCGCCCCGGTGGCTACACCCGCATCTTGAAGATGGGTTTCCGTGTGGGCGATAACGCTCCCATGGCCTTGGTCGAGTTGGTTGACCGCCCTGATGTTGCAACAGACGCGCCAGAAGCCTCTTAACAGAGTACAATGCTAGATTACCGCGGGGTGGAGCAGTCTGGTAGCTCGTTGGGCTCATAACCCAAAGGTCGTTGGTTCAAATCCGGCCCCCGCAACCAATATGTGAAGGCACTGAGCTTG
>CAIODK010000243.1 GCA_903856995.1 uncultured Burkholderiales bacterium | reverse complement strand
GGCAACGCGGGCTTCATGCGTGAGCAGGTCTGCAAATACATGTGCCCCTATGCCCGCTTTCAAAGCGCCATGTTCGACAACGACACGTTGATCGTGACCTATGACACCGAGCGCGGTGAACCCCGTGGACCACGGTCTAAGAAGGCCGATGTGGCCACCGCCAGTTTGGGCGCTTGCGTGGATTGCACCTTGTGCGTGCAGGTGTGCCCGACCGGCATTGATATTCGAGACGGTTTGCAATATGAATGCATTGGTTGCGGTGCGTGTGCCGATGTCTGCGACGCTGTGATGGACAAGATGGGTTACGCCCGCGGTCTGGTGCGCTACTCCACACAAAACGCGATGGACAACAAATGGACGACGAAACAAATGTTGGATCGCCTGAAACGCCCCCGCATTCAAATCTACACCATGATCTTGGTGGCTGTGACTGTGGGCTTGCTGGTGTCTCTCAGCTTGCGCACGCCGTTCAAAGTGGATGTGGTGCGTGATCGTTCGACCCTGTCGCGCATCACGGAGTTCGGCACGCTCGAAAACGTGTATCGTTTACAAATCATGAATGCGGCAGAGAGTGTGCAAACGTATCGCCTGTCGGTGAAGGGCTTGCCCGGATTGAAAATCACCACAGCCACTGAAGTGGTCGTTGAGCCTGCGCAAGCGCGGTGGGTTGTGTTGCGTGCAGATATCCCTTATGGTTCGTCTGAAGGAGGCTCACACAAGATCATGTTTGAAATTCAAGCATTGGGTTCGGATCACTTCGTGGTCGAGAAATCTGTGTTCATCGTTCCTCGGTAAATAAGCATGAAACAAAATACGACAGATACCAAACCTTGGTGGCAGTATGGCCACGTGTGGCTCATCATTGCAGGGCCTGCTGTGGTTGTTGTGGCGGGCTTCATCACCTTGGCGATTGCGATCCGCATTCCTGACCCCCTGGTAGCAGACGACTACTACCGACGCGGGTTGGACATCAATAAAACTTTGGCTGCAGAAAAGGACATGCAACTGGCCCCCGCCATGCAAGCGCGTAACCATGTGGTCACCCCCACGAAAACCCCATAGTTTCGTGTGGTCATTCGAGCCTAAACTGATACCCATTCCATTCCATTCAAGGAGAATTCCAGTGTTAGGTCAACGATTGATGTGGATTGCATGGCCTGCCTTTTTGGTGGCAGGTGTCTTAGAGATGTTGGTGTTCGCGTTTGTCGACCCACAAGACCTGCAATGGTTTGGTCATCCCATTGAACTCTCTCGACAAGGTGTTTACACACTGTCTTTCTTTGCTTTTTGGGTCATCACCGCTTCATCGAGCGCGCTGACGACCTTGCTCTCTGTGTCGCCGTTTGAGCTGAACCGCTGCCCGTTGGTCCCCACGGCACGTCCAGATGGTTGCCCTAAGCAAGAGGCGTGCTGCGAACCTGTGTCAGCTTAAAGAGGCTGACCGCTTTGTGCGTTGACGATCAGCTTGAGTGCATCTGCATTCAAGATGCGCACATGGCGTTGTTTGACTTCAACAATGCCTTCGTCAGCAAATTTTGAAAAGGTGCGGCTCACGGTTTCTAGCTTGAGCCCTAAGTAGCTGCCAATTTCTTCGCGCGTCATGCGCAACACCAACTCAGATTGAGAAAACCCTCTCGCGTGCAAGCGCTGCACGAGGTTCAACAAGAACGCAGCCAAACGCTCTTCCGCACGCATGCTGCCCAGCAGCAGCATCACGCCGTTTTCACGCACGATTTCTCGGCTCATGATTTTGTGCACATGGCGCTGCAGCGATGTGATTTCGCGCGACAGTTCTTCGATGCGGTCAAAGGGCATCACGCACACTTCCGCATCTTCTAAGGCGACTGCGTCGCAGGTGTGGTGGTCGCTCACGATGCCGTCAAGACCGATGATCTCGCCGGCCATCTGAAAACCTGTGACTTGGTCGCGACCATCTTCTGCAGAAATGCGCGTTTTGAAGAAGCCCGTGCGAATGGCGAACAACGCATTGAATTTGTCACCGTTTCTGAACAAGTTGTCACCACGTGCGATTTTTCGGCGTGTCGCGACGACTTCATCGACGCGTTCCATTTCGCTTTCGCTCAGGCCCAAAGGCATACATAACTCTCGCAAATTGCAGTTGGAGCAGGCGACTTTGATGCTGGTGGAATTCATGGCGTGGACAGTCGGTTGTGTTGATGCAGGTCAACTTTTCATAGGAGCTTGAGGCCTATTATGGAACGCAAACATGACTGCAAACTTATGAATACTTTAGTGATTAATCCAGATCTGTTGCGTCGCTATGACGTCGCAGGCCCACGGTACACCTCATACCCCACGGCTGACCGTTTTGTCGAGGCTTTTGGTGAGGCTGACTACGTGCAGGCGTTAGCGCAACGCCGAGAAGGTTTAGCCACCAAGTCGTACCCCTTGTCTTTGTACGTGCACATTCCTTTTTGCGAATCGCTTTGTTATTACTGCGCCTGCAACAAAATTATCACTAAGCATCATTCGCGTGGCGCGGAGTACTTGCGTTATCTAGAGCGTGAAGTAGATTTGAACGTGGCACATCTGGGCCAAGGACAAATGGTCTCGCAGCTTCATTTAGGTGGCGGCAGTCCGACGTTTTTAAGTGATGAAGAGTTGGCGCAACTGATGACCATGCTGCGCCGTAACTTTCAGTTTGCGCCAGGGGGCGAGTACTCGGTCGAGATTGACCCACGCACAGTCACGCGTGAGCGCTTAGCCGCCTTGGCGGCACAGGGCTTTAACCGCCTCAGTTTTGGCGTGCAAGACTTTGAACCTGTTGTCCAAAAAGCGGTGCACCGCATTCAACCTGCGGAGCAGGTGTTTGACTTGGTGGCGGCGTCACGTGAGTTGAATTTTGATTCGATCAACGTGGATTTGATTTACGGCTTGCCCATGCAAACACCGGAAACCTTTGAGCGCACGTTGGCGCAAGTGGTCACGCTGCACCCAGATCGCATCGCTCTGTATGCGTATGCCCATTTGCCTGAGCGCTTCAAGCCACAACGCCGCATCCATGCCGAAGATCTGCCGCCGGCAGCCTCCAAGCTGGTCATGCTGTCGAGTGCAATGCGGGTGTTGATGGCTGCGGGCTACGTTTATGTCGGCATGGACCACTTCGCCTTGCCGACCGATGCCTTGGCCGTGGCCAAACGCCAAGGTCGCTTGCACCGCAACTTTCAAGGCTACAGCACCCAACCCGATTGCGATCTGGTGGCCTTGGGCGTCTCGTCGATTGGACGCGTAGGCCCCACCTTCAGTCAAAACGTGAAAACGCTGGACGAGTATTACGACTTGCTCAACCGTGGGCGCTTGCCTGTGGCGCGCGGCATGGCGTTGACACGCGATGATTTGGTGCGTCGCACCGTCATCATGGCCTTGATGTGTCAGGGCAGTGTGACGTTCGAGTCCGTTGACCTCTCGCATTTGGTGGAATTCAAAAAGTACTTTGCTCCCGAGTTGGTGGCGTTGGCGGCCATGCAAGATCAGGGGCTGCTGACCATCGACGACGTGGGCATTCAAGTCACCGAGCTGGGTTGGTTTTTTGTGCGTGGCGTTGCCATGGTGTTTGACAAATACTTGCAAGCCAACAAGAACCGCGCAAGGTTCTCTAAAATCATCTGATGAACACGACTTTGGCCCTCACCGCACTCCTCATGGGGTTGGCCGGTGGGCCGCACTGTTTGGCCATGTGCGGTGCGGCTTGCGCTGGTCTCGGGCGGGTTGCCCAGAAACAATCAGGTGGGAGTGGCACTGCGGCCATGCTTTTGTTTCAGCTGGGTCGCGTCATGGGTTACAGCGCCTTAGGTGCATTGGCTGCCAGCACGATGCAGGGGGTGGGTTGGCTCAGCACGCAGTCCGCGGTGTTTCGTCCCTTATGGACCTTGCTGCACATCATGGCGTTCATGGTCGGGCTGTTGTTGCTTTGGCGTGGCGAGCAACCCATTTGGCTTGAAGGTTTTGGGCGCAGCATTTGGCGTCGTATGCAGGCCTTGACCTCGCACCTCAAGCTTCGCAACGGTGGCGCCGTGTTGCTTGGTGTTTTATGGGCTTTGATGCCCTGCGGGTTGCTATACGGAGCCTTGTTGGTGGCTGCCCTTAGCAACAGCCCCCTTGAGGGGGCTGGCGTCATGGCCTTATTTGCTTTGGGGAGTGCCGTGGTGCTGACGATTGGCCCTTGGGTTTGGTTGCGCTTACGCGGCGCTCAAACCGTGAATGGGCAGAGTGGCGCGTGGGGTGTCCGTGTGGCAGGCTTTGCACTCGCCGTCAGCTCAGGCTGGGCCTTGTGGATGGGGCTTGTCGAGTACCAAGCCCCTTGGTGCTTGGTGCCTCAATAAGACGCATGGCGCAACCCCTTAGCGTTTGAGATGGTCGCTCAAAAGTTGGGCCACGTGGATGGCTTGACGCGCAGCGCCGTCTTCAATTTGATGGCGGCAACTGGTGCCGTCAGCCACCACGATCGCATCGGGTTGTGCCCTTACAGCAGGCAATAAACTGAGTTCAGCCATCTGCATCGACACCGCGTGGTGGGACGACTCGTAGCCAAAACTTCCCGCCATCCCGCAGCAACTGGTCTCGATCAGTTCGGGTGCTGCACCTGGAATCAATCGAATCACATCCAACACAGACGGCATCAAGCCAAATGCTTTTTGGTGGCAATGGCCGTGCAACAAGATGGCTTTGTCTGCCGGCACCAGCTGTTGCTTCAATGTGTCCAACGCGCCTGCCTTGGCTTCGCGGGCTAGAAACTCTTCGAACAGCAGCGCTTGCGCACTGACCTGGTGTGCGCTATCACCCAAGCCCAAGACAAGGGCTTCATCGCGCAGCGTGAGCAAGCACGATGGCTCTAAGCCCACGATGGGGATGCCGTGTTGGGCAAAGGGCAGCAGGGTGTCGATCAATTCACGCGCATGTGCGCGGGCTTTGTCCACCATACCGTTGGCCAAGAAGGTTCTGCCACAGCACAGGTGACCTGCGTCGCCACCTTGGCCGCGTTCGTTTTTAGAGGCCACATGCACGCTGTAGCCTGCCGCTTGCAACACGCGCAGAGCGGCGTGTGCATTGCTGGACTCGAAGTAGCCATTGAAGGTGTCGACAAACAGCACCACAGGTTGGCTGGCGTTCAGCACCGTTTGGCGAGACACGCCTTGTGCACCTTGGTTGAAAAAGTGTGCACGTTGCCAAGTGGGCCAGCTGCGTTGGGCCGTTAAGCCGGTCAAGTGTTCTGTCAGTTTGGCCAGTAACGGAATTCTGTTGCGCAAGTTCAGCAGGCCAGACCAACGGGCTGCATGGCGCGCGTAGCGCGGCAAATAGGCAATCAAGCGGTCCTTCAAGGTGTAGCCGTGGCGGGCTTTGTAGTGATGCAGGGTTTCCACTTTCATGCGAGCCATGTCAACGCCTGTTGGGCACTCGCGCTTGCAGCCCTTGCAGCCCACGCACAGGTCCAAGGCCTCTAGCAATTCGTGGTTACTCAAGCCTTCGACGCCCAATTGTCCGCTGAGGGCCAAGCGCAAGGTGTTGGCTCGGCCGCGTGTGAGGTGCTTCTCGTCGCGCGTCACGCGGTAGCTGGGGCACATCGTGCCAGCGTCAAATTTGCGGCAGGTGCCATTGTTGTTGCACATCTCTACGGCTTTTGCAAAGCCTTGCGCGGCGTCACCCCCAGTGCCCGGTGCTGTGGTCAATTCGGTGGCGGGGTCGTTTTGCACATCCCATGCGCGCCAGTCCAACGCGGTTTGAATCGGAATGACTTTGTAATCATTGCCATAGCGCATCAACCTCGTGTCGTCCATCTTGGGTGGGTTGACGATGCGTTGGGGCGACAACAAATTAAGGGGGTCTAAGTGCTGCTTGATTTGGGTGAATGCATCGTTGATGCGAGGGCCAAATTGCCACTCAATCCATTCACCACGGCACAGCCCGTCCCCGTGCTCGCCGCTGTAAGCGCCTTTGTATTTGCGCACCAAGGCACTTGCCTCATCGGCAATCTCGCGCATCTTGGCTGCGCCGTGTCGACGCATGTCCAAAATGGGTCGCACATGCAGCGTGCCTACCGACGCGTGCGCATACCACGTGCCTTTGGTTCCGTGGCGCTTGAAGACCTCGGTGAGCGCGTCGGTGTACTCGGCCAGGCTCTCGAGTGGGACGGCGCAGTCTTCGATGAAGCTCACGGGTTTGCCGTCGCCCTTGAGGCTCATCATGATGTTGAGGCCGGCTTTGCGCACTTCCCATAGATTTTTTTGGGGAGCATCGTCGATCATCTCCACCACGCAGTCGGGTAGCCCCAAATCACCCATGAGCTCCACCAGTTGGCGCATTTTGGGTTTGAGCATGTCTTTGTTGGCGCCGGCAAATTCGACCAGTAAAACGGCCTCGGGTTCGCCAATTAGGGCGGTGCGAATGGTGGGCGCGAAGGCGGGGTTCTGCAGCGACAGCTCGATCATGGTGCGGTCGACCAACTCGACCGCAGTCAACGTGCCGTCGCCCAATTTGACGATGTGCTGCGCCGCATCCATGGCTTTGTAGAAGCTCGAAAAGTTCACCACACTCAAGACCTTGGCGCGTGGCAGCTCACTCAGGGACAGGGTCAATGATTGCGTCAATCCCAAGGTGCCTTCACTGCCGATCAGCAAGTGCGCCAAATTGACCGAGCCATCTGCGGTGTAAGGCCGCTCGTTTTGGTTGTGAAAAATGTCGAGGTTATAGCCCCCCACACGGCGCATGACTTTAGGCCAATGGGCCTCTAACTCGGGCGCCAAGTCCAAAGCCAAGTGTTTGACAAATTCACCGATCTTGGCGGCCCGGCCACGGCTGTTGCCGTAGGCGCCGAAATCCAGTAATTCCCCATCGCTGAGCCACGCTTTGGCGCCGACCACGTTGTGCACCATGTTGCCGTAGGCGATGGAGCGGCTTCCGCAAGAGTTGTTACCGGCCATGCCACCTAAGGTGGCTTGGGCGCTGGTGGAGACATCCACTGGGAACCACAAGCCATGGGGTTTGAGCTGTGCATTCAAATGGTCCAGCACCAGACCTGGGTCGACCTCCACGGTGCGCTGCACCACATCGAGTTGACGCACGTCACGAATGTGTTTGCTGAGGTCAATCACCAAGCCTGCGCCCGTGGTTTGTCCGCATTGGCTGGTGCCACCTCCGCGCGGCACGATAGGAACACCCAAATCTCGGCAAATCGCCATCGCCAAAGGCACTTCGTGAGCGTGTCTCGGTACAAATACGCCAACAGGCGTGATTTGGTAAATCGACGCATCCGTGGCGTAGCGACCTCGGTCGGCGTCAGAAAACAACACCTCGCCTTGGGTTTCAGTCCGCAACCGTGCGGCCAACTTGCCGGCCACTTCATTGCTGGCGCTGGCCACGCGTTCGTAGGTGGCGGCGGGTGTGTCGGTGACGTGACGGGGGAGGGGGGCGTTCATAGGATCAGGCTTTGCGGGTGGTTGGTCGGGCCGTGGTGTCGTGAGTCGGGTGTTGTGCGAGCAATTGGGCGATCACGACATCGCGCTTGTGTTCTAGGTGCGCCACCAGCACATCGCGCAAGGCAAGGCCATCGCGGGCTTGCAACGCGTCGATCATCTGGGTGTGTTCGTCCATGGCTTTGTTCCACTTGTCTTCATCTTGGTTGGACCGAAAGCGCAAAGCTTGAAGTCGGGCGTTGACTTGGTCATACGTGGACGACAACACGGGGTTCTTCGCTGCCGCGTTGATAGCGCGGTGAATGGCTGCATTGAGTCGGTAGTAGGTCGACAAGTCGCGGCGCACATGGGCCGCCATCATCTCCAGATGCAGGGCGCGTATTTCGGTCAGTTCGGTGTCGGTGATGCGTTGAGCGGCCAACATGCCCGACTGCCCCTCTAAGCCGGCCATCACTTCAAAGGTATCGCGTACGTCGCTTTCGCTGAGTGCGACGGCAACCGCACCGCGGTTGGGTAGCAATTCCACCAAACCTTCTGCGGCCAACGCCTTGATGGCCTCACGCAAAGGTGTGCGTGAAATGCTCAAGGCTTCGCACAAAGTGCGTTCGTTGAGCTTGGCGCCTGGTGCGATTAGGTTTTCCACCAGCATTTGGCGCAGTCGGTGCGTCACTTGGTTGTGGAGCGCGGCACGAGGGATGGACAAGATTTCTGCAGTCATGCTTTATTTTGTATGCAAAAAATACAAAGGTCAATCGTATTATTTCCTTATAAATAGGGTTATCGATAGTCGACAAATAAATTTTGTATGCAAAAAATAGGCGTAACTTCTGGAGGCTTTCGTTCATGCTCAATTTAGACTTTCATCCCACGGGTCGTCATTTCTTGCAAATCCCGGGGCCATCGCCCGTGCCAGACCGTATCTTGCGCGCCATGAGCCTGCCCACGATCGACCACCGAGGCCCTGAGTTCGGCGTGCTGGGCTTGAAGGTCATGGGGGGTATGCAAAAGATTTTCCAAACCAAGCATCCCGTCATGATCTATCCCGCCTCTGGCACCGGTGCTTGGGAGGCCGCCTTGGTCAACACCTTGTGCGCCGGTGACCATGTGCTGATGTATGAGACGGGGCACTTTGCATTTTTGTGGAACAAGCTGGCCGCCCGCTTGGGCATCAAGACCGAAGTACTGGGCCTGCCAGGCGCCGAGGGCTGGCGCCATGGCGTCAATGCCGACACGATTGAGCAGCGCCTCAAAGCCGATACCGCTCACAGCATCAAAGCCGTCTGCGTGGTCCACAACGAAACATCGACCGGCGTGACCAGCGACATCGCCGCAGTCCGCCGCGCCATCGACAACGCAAAGCACCCGGCTTTGTTGCTGGTCGACACCATTTCAGGATTGGCTTCAGCGGATTACCGCCATGACGATTGGGGCGTGGACGTGACCGTCAGTGGCTCCCAAAAAGGCTTGATGCTGCCGCCCGGCTTGAGCTTCAACGCCCTGTCGCCCAAAGCGATCGAAGCCAGTCGACGCGCCACCTTGCCCAAAGCGTTTTGGGCATGGGACGAAATGTTAGAGGTCAACAAGAACGGCTACTACCCCTCCACCCCCAACACCAATTTGATGTATGGCTTGAGTGAAGCCTGCGACATGATTTTGGGGCAGGGCCTGGATGTGGTTTTCAAGCGCCATCTGCGCTGGGGTGAGGGCGTGCGTGCGGGTGTGAAGGCCTGGGGTTTACCGATCCAATGCGCCGACGCCAAGCTGTACTCGCCCATCTTGACCGGTGTGATGACGCCTGAGGGAGTGGACGCCGACGCCGTGCGTCAAGTGATTTATGAGCGTTTTGATTGCTCGCTGGGCACCGGTTTGGGCAAGGTCAAAGGTCGGATGTTTCGTATCGGCCATCTAGGTGACTGCAACGATTTGACCTTGATCGCCGCGCTTTCTGCGTGTGAAATGGGTCTCAAGATCAGTGGTGTGAAGTTGGCAGGCTCAGGCGTGCATGCAGCCATGGATTTTTTCTCGGCACATCCTGTGCCCCCGCTGGTTCGCGCTTAAACCCACCTAGGAGTCCGCATGAAACGCAGAACGCTACTTCAAGCCAGTGCAGCAAGTGCAGTCACATTGGCTGCGCCGATGATTCAAGCTCAGACCTTACCCACCGGCCCCATCCGCATTGTGGTCGGCTTTCCGCCTGGGGGCGGCACCGACGCCTTGGCACGCGTGCTGGCGCAAAAACTCCAAGCCATGTGGGGTGTGACCATCGTCATCGACAACAAAGGCGGCGCCGCTGGTGTGATTGCAGCGGACTACGTGTCCAAGCAAGCGCCCGATGGCAACACCTTGTTGATGGCGCACATCAACAGCCATGCGATCGCCCCCAGCTTGCAACCCAAATTGGGCTACAACGTCGAGCGTGATTTCACGCCGATTGGTTTGGTGGGCGTCACCCCCAACTTGCTCATCTGCAACGAAGCTCAGCCTGCCAAAACGGTCAAAGAGTTGGTGGCGCTGTGCAAACAAAACCCAGGCCGCATCAGCTTTGCTTCCGCAGGCGGTGGGTCGGCCCAACATTTGGCCCTCGAGATGTTCAAGTTGCGGGCCGGCATCGACGCGTTGCATGTGCCCTACAAAGGCTCTGGACCCGCCTTGACCGATTTGATCGGGGGGCAAGTTCAATATTGTTTTGAGACCATGACTTCGGCGACGCCGCATGTCAAAAGCGGTAAAGCCATTGCACTTGCGCAAACGCGACCCAAACGTGCCAAAGGCCATCCCAATGTGCCGACCATGGATGAGCAAGGGTTCCCTGGCTTTGACGCGACAACTTGGTACGGTTTGGTAGGCCCCGCCAAGATGAACCCAGCCTTTGTGAAACGCATCAACGAAGACATGAACCGTGTCATGGCCATGCCCGATGTGATTGAGAAGTTTGACCAGTATGGGGCAGAAGATGGCGGCGGTTCACCCGAGCGTTTTGCTGAATTTATTCGCAGCGAAACCCAGAAATGGGCCAAAGTGGTCAAAGACGCCAAAGTGCAAGTCGACGCCTGATCGCGGCGCGACCTATGGGGCCTGTCGCTTAGCTGGACAGGCCTTTGTAGAGCATATAAGCCGCCAGCACATACAGCACGCTGGCAAACACGCGTTTGAGCTTCTTCACCGGCAGCATGTGGGCGGCTTTGGCCCCCAACGGTGCAGTGAACACGCTACAAGCCGCAATCACCAGCAGGGCTGGCACCCAGATGTAGCCATAGGCGTCATCCGGCAAGCCTTGCACCGACATGCCGCTGACGACGTAGCCCAACACATTGGCCAGAGCAATGGGGAAGCCCAAAGCGGCGCTGGTCGCCACAGCGTTGTGAATGGCCACGTTGCACCATGTCATGAACGGCACACTGATGAAGCCACCGCCGGCGCCCACCAACCCAGAGATAAAACCAATCACGCCACCCGCGCCCATGAGACCTGCTGTTTCAGGCACTTGGCGCGTGGGTGCAGGCTTCTTGTCTAAGAACATTTGGGTGGCAGAAAAGCCAACAAACAACCCAAAAAAGATAGCCAAGTAAGAGCCCTTGAGCATGGCGAACACGCCCAAGCTGCCGATCATGCTGCCCAACACGATGCCAGGCGCCAAGCCTTTGACCAAATCCCAACGCACAGCACCACGCTTGTGGTGGGCCCGCACGCTAGAGACTGAGGTGAAGATGATGGTGGCCATCGAGGTGGCAATCGCCATCTTGACCGCGAGGTCTGCGTCCACCCCTCGGTGCGAGAGCATGAAAGTAATGAACGGCACCATCACCATGCCGCCACCAATACCGAGCAGGCCCGCAAGAAAGCCGGTGCAAATGCCAAGCGTGGCGAGTTCAAGAATCAGTTGGGGTTGGAGGTCCATGAGAGCGCAGGCCTTGAAAGAGTAGAGGGTGCCTGCAAGGAGCCCCAGGACCCTCATCCTGAACCGGGGGTTCAGGTGGGCGAGGTCAGTTTGACGTTGGGTTCATCTAACGCGAGATGCTCACGCTCATCAAACAATGTTCCAAGCCCTGGCTCAATGAGCATTGGTTCAAGGAAATATAAAGCCCTGAGGACTTGCAGACGCCTTGATTGTAGGGCGCCTTAGATCAGTTGGTTGTCGCGTGCGAGCACAGCATCCATACGCTGCAACAAGTTGTGAAGGTCGGCGCTAGAGGCGGTGCCATCGACGCTGACCAAGGCTGCAGGACGGTCTGTCAATTCAAAAGCCAAGTTGAGCGCGGCCAACACAGCAATGCGGTCGCGTGCCTTGATCTTGCCAGCATCACGGATCTTGCACATGGCTTGGTCCACTTTGGCCACGGTCTCACCCATACGGGTTTCGCCACCTTCGGGGCAACCCAACACATAGCCCTGACCCATGATTTGAACTTCAATTTGCTTCACGCTGCGTCCTTTGTATTGGCCTCAGTGCCTTGGGGCAGGCGATCAATCAATGCGTCAATGCGGTGACGGGCCGCGCCCAAGCGGGACTTGAGCAAGTCGCGTTCGTGCGACAGCTCTTGCACCTGGGCAGCGAGCAGCGCGTTGGTACGTTGCAATTCTTCGTGACGCAGCAATAAATGCTCCACACGTTGGGCGATTTGATCAATCAGGGGTGTTTGTGACATGGCCCCTGCATTTTAAGGTGGCTGAAAGGTTAATTGCTAAAATTGTCAATGTTGGTGCTCGCGGTGTGGTTCACACGCCGCAGTTCAACGGGAAGCAGGAGGGTTGCGTCGCTCGCTCGACAACACCTCACCTGCGCTGCCCCCGCAACGGTCAAGCGGACGAGCCCTTTGGCTCCGCTTCTGTCATACATGCCACTGAGTGCCTTGAACAAGCGCTTGGGAAGGCGACAGAGGTAGTCTCCGCCAGCCCGGATACCGGCCAACAAGGTGGCGGTGCGCCTAAAACGTGCCGCTTGAACGCTCAAGCACTGTCGGGGAAGGCGGTGAGAGCACACAACTGTTGGTTTTCAATCATGAAAAAATCTATCGCTCGCCGCGCGCGCACCTATGTGCCCGTGCTTTCTGTTTTGGCTTTGGCTGTCACTACTAGTGTGCAGTCGCAAGGCATTGAAATTAATCCTGTGGTGGTTTCCGCCACGCGTATGGATCAGCCTTTGTCTGAAGTTTTGTCCTCGTTATCTGTGATAACACGTCAAGAAATTGACAGATCACAAGCTTCCAGCTTGGCTGATTTGATGCAAGGCGAGGCAGGTGTCGAGTTTGGTCGTACAGGGGGTCCTGGTTCGACCACCTCATTTTTCTTGCGTGGTCAAAACAGTACCAATTTGGTGATTTTGATTGACGGTGTTCGATCTCAGGTCGACCCCTACGGAAACTTGCAAATCACGGATATTCCTCTTCAGCAAGTCGAACGCATTGAGATTTTGAGGGGTAACGCCAGTGCGCTTTACGGAAATGCAGCTGTGGGTGGCGTCATCAATATTTTGACTCGCCAAGGTCAGGGCAAACCAGCCGCATACGGCAGTGCAACGTATGGTTCACGCGGTACTGCCAATCTTTCGTTTGGCTATTCGGGTGCTAATGAAGATTCGAAATTTGACATCAATGCGGGGCGTAATCATTACCAAGGCACGTCGTCAATGGATTCGCGCATTAATCCACGGGTCAATCCAGATAATGATGGGTACACCAATCAGTATTTTTCAGGAAAGTTTGAGAAGAAAATTGAATCCAGTTTGACATTGGGTACCCGTTTTACAACGAGTACAGCGCAAGTCAATACGGACAGTGGC
>CAIODK010000242.1 GCA_903856995.1 uncultured Burkholderiales bacterium | reverse complement strand
TACCCCGTTTGGCCCGGCTGTTGCGCCACCAAACGGCCCCAAATCGCATAGCGCTTGGGCCAGAAGTCTTCGCCCTCGTCGTAGAAACGCTGGCCTGCACGGTTGACCACCACGCCCAGCGACACGCAATCAATCCGTGTGCAAATTCCGCCGTCATACAAAGGTGCTCTTGCATCAATCGCCACCATATGGGCCTGTGTGGGGTCACCAATACTATCTGCGCCGTGCGTCAGCATCTGTTTGAGTAACACGCCTTGGTTATATTGCGTGCCACGGATCAGGAAGTTATCCGCTGGCCACTCGCCGTGTTCGTTTTGGCCCCAAGCTTTGCGTAACCATTCACGGTTCGACTCAAAACCTCCAGCAGCCAAAACACAGGTTTTGGCGGTGATGCGCTCACCCGCGACAAATGCCGCAACAAAACGACCGTCTTGAATCTCAAGCTTGTCCACAGGGGCGTTGTAGCGAATCCGGACGCCCAGTTTTTCTGCACTGCGGTAGTAGGCATTCACCAGTGCCTTGCCACCCCCCATGAAAAATGCATTCGTGCGTGCCACATGCAAAGCCCCTGAGAGCGGGGGTTGAAAGTGCACACCGTGCTTGCGCATCCAGTCGCGGCAGGTCGACGACGCGCGAATCACCAAACGGGCCAACCCCTCGTTGGTGAGCCCGCCGGTGACTTTGAGCAGGTCTTGCCAATACTCTTCTTCAGGGTAGGTCTCGATCAGCACATCTTGGGGTGCATCATGCATGCAGCGCAGGTTGCGGGTGTGACCCGAGTTGCCACCGCGCCATTCGCGTGGGGCCGCCTCAAGCAGCAAAACAGAGGCGCCGGCTTCAGCGGCCATCAGCGCGGCACAGAGAGCGGCGTTGCCTCCACCGATTATCAAAACATCAGGGGGTAGGGCGCTTGTTTCTGTGGTCATAGCCTCGAGTGTCGAGGTAAACGGTTATGTTGAGAAGTGAAATATCTGTGTTGATTATTTCGTTTTTCGCATCAATCGAGGCTTGGGGGCCTTTGCTGTGAGGTGCTCTTTTTGGATTAGCTCAAAAAATGCCTGAGCAGCAGGCGACAAGCTGCTGTTCTTGTGACGCAGCAAAGCCACCTTACGTTTAACCACCGGGTTTGTTAAGGTGATTTTCCGCACATGCGGTCTATCACCATCATTCAAGGTGGAGGAGGGCAGGATGGCGCAACCCACCCCTGCTGCCACTAAATTGATCGCCGTGGCATGGTGCTGCACCTCGTAGTTGCCATTCAGACGAATGCCGTGTTTTGCGAGTTGGTAGTCCATGAACACGCGGGTTGCCATGAAATTGCTCACAACGATCAAGTCGGCTTCCCGCATATCCGCCCAAGTCACATTGTCTTTGCTATGCAGGGGATGGTTGCTGCGGCAGATGAAGACCAGTGGGTCGTCAAACAAAGGTGTCTCAATCAAATCGGGGTGCACCTCACCGTTTACCGCAATGCCAATCTCCGCTTGGTGGTTCAACACCGCTTGGCGCACCTCGAAAGAAGCCGCGTCAAGCAAGCGTATGCGGTTGCCAGGACAGACATCGGCGTATTGACGAATCAGTTGAGGCAGCATGTGAGCGGCCATGCTGGGAACGCAGGCCAGTGTGAAGTTGCCTGTGGCGTTCTGCGACATGTCCTTGAGTCGACCTACAGCCGAGGTCATCTCGTTCACGATGGCACGGGCTTGTGGCAAAAAATCACGACCTACGGCGGTCATTTCAACGCGACGCGTGGTTCGGTCGAGCAGCTTCAAACCCAAATAAGCTTCGAGTTTTTGCACCCGGCGGGTGAGTGCGGTTTGCGTGATGTGCAGTTGTTCTGCGGCTTTGTTAAAGCCGCCTAGCTCTGCGGTCACGACGAATGCTTGTATGCCATCAAAATCAATTTTCACGTCTCGATTGTGAATCAATACGCCAGATAGACTTTCGTGAGGGCGTGGCTCAAAACGAGCAATTTGCGGGTTACAATAGCAGAATCGGGGCGTAGCGCAGCCTGGTAGCGCATCTGGTTTGGGACCAGAGGGTCGTAGGTTCGAATCCTATCGCCCCGACCATAAAAATAAAAAAGGCCTCGTTTTGCGAGGCCTTTTTTTATTTCTGTCCGTAGCTCAGTTGGAT
>CAIODK010000241.1 GCA_903856995.1 uncultured Burkholderiales bacterium | reverse complement strand
TGATTTGGTCAAACCTAAGCGTGGGCAGGGCGAGCCCGTGCCGTGCAAATTTAATCTGATTCCCTTCAATCCGTTTCCCGCATCGGGTCTGACACGTTCGAGTGTTGCCACGGTCAAGGCGTTTGCCGAGTTGCTCAGCGCTGCCGGCATCATCACCACTGTTCGTAAAACGCGGGGTGATGACATTGATGCTGCCTGCGGTCAATTGGCTGGCGACGTCAAAGACCGCACCAAGGTGGACGCACGCATGGCCAAGCAGCGGGTGATTCCGTTGATACAGGTTCCGACATGAGGTGGCCCCGTGTCTTCGCCTGCATCGGGGTGTTGTGCTTGGTCTGCTTGGGTTTACAGGCCTGCAGCACTGGGACGTCACGCCTTGACACGCTCACGCAAACCGAACCCGACAGCACGCGCCTGCGCGCCATGCGTCGCCTGAGTTTGGCAAGCGCGTATTTTGAACAAGGTCAAAACGACATCGCACAACAAGAGGTTCGGGCCGCTTTGCAGATCGACCCCAAGTTTGCCGAGGCCTACAGCTTGCTGGGCTTGATTCACCAGCGCGACAACGCTGTCGTCTTGGCTGAGCAAAGTTTCGAGCAGGGCTTGCAGTTGGCTTCTTTGCCGACTGGACGCTCGGCTGATTTGGCTGCGATTGAACACAACTATGGCTGGTTCTTGTGTCAACAAAACCGTTTCTCTGAAGCTCAAATCCAGCTGACACGTGCTGTGTCGCAACCCAGCTATCGCCAAGTTGGGAAAACTTGGATGGCCTTGGGGCTTTGCCAAGTCCGTGCGGGTGCGACATCTGACGCCCGTCTGAGTTTCCAACACGCCTTGGCCATCGAGCCAAGTAACGCTGTATCTCGCTACCAATGGGCATTGCTAGATTGGCAAGATCGTCAACTCAGCAACGCGCAAGCCACACTCGCCCCCCTGAATGCCGGCGAACAAGTCAGTGCCGAGAGCTTGTGGTTGGGCATCAAGATCGCCCGTGCCTTGACGCAGCCACAAGACCTACGCAAACTCTCTCAACAATTGACCCAACAATTTCCCAACTCGGCGCAAGCGACAGCTTGGGCTCAGAGAAAATTTGAAGACTGATGACAGAAGAAACAACAACACTCATTTCTCCCAACGTGACAGCTGGCACTTTGCTGCGCCAAAGCCGTGAGGACCATGGTTTCAAACTCGATGTTCTGGCGCATGCTTTGCGCGTGTCCTCCGCAAAATTAGAGGCCCTCGAGGCCGATCGTCTGGATGATCTGCCCGATACCATGTTTGCGCGCGCTTTGGCCTTGGCCGTTTGTCGCCAGCTCAAGATGGACGCCGGACCTGTGATGGCTTTGTTGCCCGGTCAAGATGTGTCTCGCTTGGCGCCTAAAAATGAACGTGGTTTAGATTTCCCTCTAGAGCGCCCCTCGTTCTTGCCTCAATCCAGCTTCTTGGTGGTTGTGCGTCTATTTACGCCCATCCGTTGGGCTGCTTTTGCCATCTTGGTGCTCGCTTTGGTGCTTGGCTTGTGGCCTGAAATTCATGGCTTGTTGGTCTTCAAAGACGAACCAGTCCATGTGCCGGTCGTTGTGCCGGCGATCGCAATGCCGTCGATAGAGATCGTGGCACCCCTTGTCGATCTTCAAAAACCTGCCAACGTTGTCGTCACCACCGTGCATTCAACCGCAGTGACCAGCCACGCAGCCAGTGCCACAGGAGTTCCGGATGCCCGCTAACGCGCAGTCGCAAGGCATCGCCTTGTCCCAACCGAAAGCTCGTCGCAGCTTGCAAGCGCGCGTGTCTTGGGGCGACCATGTCGTCACCGTAGGCGGCGATGCCCCCGTGCGCGTGCAGTCCATGACCAATACAGACACGGTGGACGCGATTGGCACGGCGATTCAAATCAAAGAGTTGGCTTTAGCAGGCTCAGAGATGGTGCGCATCACCGTCAACACACCCGAGGCCGCAGCGGCCGTGCCATATGTGCGCGAACAGCTCGACAAAATGGGCATCAACGTCCCGTTAATTGGCGATTTTCACTACAACGGCCACCGCTTGCTGACCGAGTTCCCCGATTGTGCGCAGGCTTTGTCCAAATACCGCATCAATCCTGGCAACGTGGGCAAGGGCGACAAGCATGACAGGCAGTTTGGCCAGATGATTGAAGCTGCGATGCGTTACAACAAAGCTGTGCGCATCGGTGTGAACTGGGGCAGTCTTGACCAAGAGTTGCTGGCTAAATTGATGGACGACAACGCTCAGCGCGCAAACCCTTTCGACGCTAAGCAAGTGATGTACGAAGCGCTGATCACCTCGGCCATTGATTCGGCCAAGTTGGCGCAAAGCATGGGTATGCCGCCTGAACAAATTTTACTCAGTTGCAAAGTGAGTGGTGTTCAAGACCTGATCGCGGTTTACCGCGAGTTGGCCCAGCGCTGCAACTACCCGCTGCATTTGGGTTTGACGGAGGCTGGCATGGCCACGCGCGGAACAGTGGCGTCCACCACGGCTTTGTCCATCTTGCTGCAGGAGGGTATTGGCGACACCATTCGTGTCTCGCTCACCCCACAACCGGGCGAGGCACGCACCCAAGAGGTGGTGATCGCTTCTGAGATTTTGCAAGCCCTTGGCCTGCGCACCTTTGTGCCAAGCGTGACCGCATGCCCCGGCTGCGGTCGCACCACCAGCACGACTTTCCAAGAAATGGCCAAGTCGATTGATGATTTCTTGCGCGCCCAAATGCCGGTGTGGCGCAAACAATACCCAGGTGTTGAAGGTCTCAAAGTTGCTGTGATGGGGTGCATCGTGAACGGTCCGGGCGAAAGCAAGCACGCAGACGTCGGCATCAGCCTGCCAGGCAACGGAGAGGCGCCCGCTGCGCCGGTGTTCATTGACGGCGAGAAAGCCATGACTTTGCGCGGCGACAACATCGCACAAGAGTTCCACCAAATTGTTGAAAACTACATTGAAAAGCGCTTTGGTTAATCCCCGCGCATGACTCCTGTGACGACCGAAAACAAAACAACAACCAAACCTGCCAAAGCGCAAGCGCTGACTGCGGTCAAAGGCATGAACGACTTGCTGCCCCCAGCCTCCGCCCAATGGGAGTGGCTGGAGGACAAAGTGCGCGGCCTGATGGCGCGTCATGCGTATCGCAACCTACGCACGCCAATCGTCGAACCCACGGCTTTGTTCGTCCGTGGTTTGGGCGAGGTGACCGACATTGTGGAAAAGGAGATGTACTCCTTTGAAGACCGTTTGAACGGCGAGCAACTCACCCTGCGCCCAGAAGCCACAGCCGGTGTCGTGCGCGCCGTAGTCGAACACAACCTGCTCTATGACGGCGGCAAACGCTTGTATTACATGGGTCCTATGTTCCGCCATGAGCGTCCCCAACGCGGTCGCTACCGCCAGTTCCATCAAATCGGCGCGGAGGCCTTGGGCTTTCCCGGTGCGGAGGTGGATGCGGAACTCATTTTGTTGGCAGCCACGCTCTGGCAAGAGTTGGGTTTGCAAGACGTGCGCTTGGAACTCAATAGCTTAGGTCAACCCAATGAACGTGCAGCCCACCGCGCCGCTTTGATCGCCCACTTGGAGCAACACCTCGACCTGCTGGACGAAGAGGCTAAACGCCGTTTGCATACCAACCCACTGCGCATTTTGGACACCAAGAACCCCGCGATGCACGCGCTGGTTGAATCCGCACCTCGGTTGATTGATTTCTTAGACGAAGCCTCGCTGGCTCACTTCAACGCGGTGCGTGCCATTCTGGACGCCAGTGGCGTGAGCTACCGCATCAACCCACGGTTGGTGCGTGGCATGGACTACTACAACCTCACCGTGTTTGAGTTCGTGACGGACCGTTTGGGGTCGCAGGGCACTATCTGTGGTGGCGGTCGTTATGACTACCTGATTGAACAAGTGGGCGGCAAACCTGCTCCTGCCGTTGGCTGGGCGTTGGGCGTCGAGCGTGTGCTCGAATTGCTCAAAGAGCAGGGTACTTTGCCAGAGGCCACAGGCCCTGATGTGTATGCCATCGTTCCCGATGCCGCAGCTTTGCCTGTGGTTTTCAGTACGCTCCAAACCCTGCGTTCACAAGGCATGTCGGTGCAAATGCATGCGGGTTCAGGCGAAGGCATGGGGAGCATGAAATCGCAGTTCAAAAAAGCCGATAGCAGTGGCGCCCGCTTTGCCTTAATTTTCGGGGGCGACGAGTTGGCCCGAGGCGAAGTCACCCTCAAAGCTTTGCGCGATGGTGCCGGTGCGCAGCAACCTATTCCATTGTCGGAGGTGAGCGCGCGTGTGGCCGAACAATTGGCACAAAGCTTCAACCCACCTCAAACCTTGGCTTAACAAACCGAGCCCTACAATTCGCTAACTTTTTTAGTCCAACCTATCTACACCATGGCATCTCCTCTCGATCTCGAAGAACAAGAACAACTCGATGAGCTCAAGCACTTTTGGAAGCGCTGGGGCGACCTCATCACGTGGGTACTCATTGCTGTTTTAGGTGGCTACGCTGCTTGGATGGGCTGGCAGTCCTATTCGGTCAAACAAGCTGCGCAATCGGCCGCTTTGTATGACACGGTGGAGCGTTCAGCCATCGGTGGCGACATGACCTTGTTCGATCGTTCGGTGACGGACATCAAGGACAAGTTCGCCAGCACCAGCTACGCCCAACAAGCCGCCTTGTTGGCTGCGCGCGTTTACCAAGACAAGGACCGTCACTCAGATGCAAAAGCGCAGCTGACATGGGTCATTGACAAAACCAGTGACGAGGGCTACCAAGCCTTGGCGCGTTTGCGTTTGGCCGCCTTACTTATCGAAGACAAAGCCTACGACGAAGCGCGTGTTCAGCTGACCGCCAAGTCGCCAGAGGCTTTTGCACCTTTGATGGCTGACCGTTTGGGTGATTTGGCCATGTTGCAATTGCAACCTGCCGAGGCCGTCAAGCACTACAAAGATGCATGGAAAGGCTTTGAACCCAACGCCGAATACCGCCGTTTGGTGGCCGTGAAGTTGGCCTCCTTGGGTGCCGATCCAGAAGACACACCTGTTGTGGAGAGTAAAAAGTGAACATCACCACCCTCAGTTGGCTCCGTATCGCGCGACCCACCTTGGCCTGCGCTGCCGTGGTTGGCGTGGTTTTGGCTCTGTCCGCCTGCTCAAGCACTTCGCGTCCGCAACCCTCTGAAATTCCGGGTGTGCCCGTGTTGCAAGACATACGCACTAGCTGGACTGCTAACGTGGGCAAGGTGGATTTCCCTATGGTTGTGTCAGGGCGCGAAGACCGCCTGATCTTGGCCAGTGGCCAAGGTGTGGTGGCCGTGCTCGATGCTGCTACGGGCAAAGACATTTGGCGCCTGAAACTCGACCAACCCCTTGCTGCAGGTGTGGGTAGCGACGGCCAGCAAGTGGCCGTGGTCACGCGAAACAATGAACTTGTCACCTTGCAAGATGGTAAGGTTCAGTGGCGCAAACGCTTGCCTGCGCAGTCCTTCACCCCACCCTTGGTTGCGGGCGCCCGCATTTTTGTGCTGACAGCAGATCGTTCCGTCATCGCTTTTGATGGCGCTTCGGGTCGTCAACTGTGGACGCAGCAACGTCCTGGCGAACCTTTGGTGTTGAAGCAAGCCGGCGTGCTGCTGGCATTCAAGGACACCTTATTGGTGGGTTTGTCCGGTCGTTTGATCGGTTTGGCACCTAATACCGGTGTGATCCGCTGGGAGTCAGCCATTGCCACGCCGCGCGGTACCAACGACGTCGAGCGCTTGGTAGATCTCGTCAACCCGTCCGACCGTGTCGGCGATGTGGTGTGTGTGCGTGCCTTCCAGGCCGCTGTGGGCTGTGTGAATGCGCAGACCGGGCAGGGTATGTGGACACGTCCTTCAGTGGGCGAAATGGGTGTCAGCGGAAACGATAACTTGCTGATTGCACCCCTGTCTAACGGCGTTGTCCAAGCTTGGAACCGAACCACAGGTGAACGCATGTGGGAAACCGAGCGGTTGAAGTACCGAATCTTGAGTGCCCCTCTGGTCACCCCTCGCGGCATCATGGTGGCTGATAACGGTGGTTGGCTCTACCTGTTGTCGCTGACTGATGGCGCATTGCTCAACCGCATCAAACTCGATTCTGACGAGTTGGCGACGGCCCCTGTGTTTGCAGGTGGTCGCTATGTGGTGGTCACACGCGAAGGTCGCGTGACTGGCCTCCAAATCCCGTAATTGGGAAGTTAAAGGACTAAGTTTTGAAACCCGTATTGGCCCTCGTGGGCCGCCCCAACGTTGGCAAGTCCACGTTGTTTAACCGCTTAACCAAAACGCGTGACGCCATCGTGGCAGACTTCGCGGGTTTGACCCGTGACCGTCACTACGGTAATGCGCGTTTTGAGAAACACGACTTCATCGTCATCGATACAGGTGGCTTCGAGCCGACTGCTGACAGCGGTATCTACAAGGAAATGGCCCGTCAAACCCAGCAAGCTGTGGCTGAAGCCGATGTGGTGGTTTTTGTGGTGGATGCACGCGGTGGTATTTCCGCCCAAGACCATGACATTGCCAACTACCTGCGCCGTTTAGGCAAGCCCACAATTTTGGTGGCCAACAAAGCCGAAGGAATGACCGAAGCCGCTCAGTTGGTCGAGTTCTACGAGCTTGGTTTGGGTGAAGTCTTACCTGTGTCGGCCTCCCATGGGCATGGCATGCGAACCTTGATGGCCAACGCCTTGGCACCTTTGAACCTCGCCGACCCAGATGACGAAGCTGACAAGGTGGACGACGGCATCATCAAACTGGCAGTGGCGGGACGTCCTAACGTGGGTAAATCCACGCTGATCAACACTTGGTTGGGTGAAGAGCGTTTGGTGGCGTTTGACATGCCAGGCACGACGCGTGACGCCATCAGTGTGCCGTTCGAACGTAACGGCCAGATGTTTGAACTCATCGACACCGCCGGTTTGCGTCGCAAAGGCAAGGTGTTTGAAGCGATTGAGAAGTTCTCGGTTGTCAAAACCCTTCAAGCGATTGAATCAGCCAATGTGGTCTTGCTCTTGCTCGATGCCACCCAAGGCGTCACAGACCAAGACGCCCACATTGCGGGCTACATCCTTGAAAGTGGCCGCGCGGTGGTGTTGGCTGTGAACAAATGGGATGCCGTGGACTCGTACCAGCGCGAATTGTTGATGCGCTCGATCGAGACCCGCTTGCCGTTTCTGAAGTTCGCAGCCATGCACTTCATCTCCGCCAAGAAGCGACAAGGCTTGGGTCCTTTGTGGGGCGCGATTGCGCAAGCCCACAAATCCGCCATGTGCAAGATGCCCACCCCGTTGCTCACGCGTTTGTTGTTGGAAGCGGTGCAGTTCCAGTCGCCACAACGTGGTGGCATGTACCGCCCCAAGTTGCGTTATGCCCACCAAGGGGGCATGAATCCGCCGATCATCGTCATCCATGGCAACTCTCTCGAGCACGTGACCGAGTCTTACAAGCGCTTTTTGGAAGGGCGTTTCCGCAAGGCCTTTAATTTGGAAGGAACCCCCTTGCGAATTGAGATGAAGACCTCAAGTAACCCCTATGCAGACAAAGACAATTGATCCCCAGAGCCTTTTGGCTCTGTGGTAACGTGGGATTTCTTTCAACTCCAAAGACACGGAACATATCGTGAACACCGACAACTCAAAGAACAAAGGCCAACTGTTGCAAGACCCATTTTTGAACATCCTGCGCCGCGAGCATGTGCCCGTTTCCATTTATTTGGTCAACGGTATCAAGCTGCAAGGCCAAATCGAATCATTTGATCAATACGTTGTGTTGCTGCGCAACACCGTGACGCAAATGGTCTACAAGCACGCGATCTCGACCATCGTGCCGGGCCGTGCTGTCAACTTCAACCCGACGGACGGCACAGGCAGTTCGCCTGAAGTCTGAGCTTAAAAGCTCTCCAAAAAGGGCTGTTTCAGCCCTTTTTTTACGCCTTACTTTTTAGACTGACCGCTTGAACGACACCACACCCCAATCCACCGGCATCACCATCTTGGTGGGGGTCGACTTCGGCTTGCCGCATTTCGATGGCGAGCTCGAAGAACTCGGCTTGCTTGCCAAAACTGCCGGCTTGACGCCGGTGGCGCGCATCACCTGCAAACGCAAAGCGCCTGACGCGGCCTTGTTTGTGGGCAGCGGTAAGGCGGACGAAATCAAAGAGTTGGCTTTGATGCATGGGGCCACAGAGATTTTGTTTGACCAAGCCATCAGTCCTGCCCAGCAGCGCAACCTAGAGCGCCACATGGGGATTGCGGTGTATGACCGAACCTTGCTCATTTTGGAGATTTTTGCGCAACGCGCCCGCAGTCATGAGGGGAAGTTGCAGGTTGAGTTGGCCAAGCTTCACTACCTCAGCACACGCTTGGTGAGGCGTTGGTCTCACTTGGAGCGTCAAAGCGGCGGTATTGGTATGCGTGGTGGCCCAGGCGAAACTCAAATCGAGCTGGACCGTCGAATGATCAATGACACCATCAAACGCACCCGCGAGCGCTTGGAGAAGGTCAAACGCCAGCGCAGCACACAGCGCCGCCAACGCAACCGCCGCGATGCCTTCACCATCTCGCTGGTCGGATACACCAACGCAGGCAAGTCGACCTTGTTCAACGCTTTGGTCAAAGCGCGCGCCTACGCGGCTGACCAGTTATTTGCCACCTTAGACACCACCACGCGACAGCTCTACTTGGGCAACCAAGACGGTACGGGCCGCTCGGTGTCCTTGTCAGACACGGTGGGATTCATTCGAGATTTGCCACACGGATTGATTGATGCCTTCCAAGCCACCTTGCAAGAGGCAGCGGATGCCACGCTGTTGATGCATGTGGTGGATGCCTCCAACACCAACTACCCCGAGCAAATGAACGAGGTGCAAAAGGTGTTGGCAGAAATCGGCGCGGCCGACGTGCCGCAGGTCTTGGTATTTAATAAACTCGATGCGATGAGCCCTGAAACACGGCCGTTGCAGCTACAAGATCACTTCACGGTGGATGGTCTGAGCGTGCCGCGCTTTTTTGTGAGCGCCCAAACCGGCGAGGGTTTGGCCACTTTGCGTGGATTTTTGGCGCAAGAAGCACTAGCTCAGATGCCAGAAGACCATGCGATTACGCAGGAATTGGAATGAGGCCTGTTTCATTAGGCACAATCAAGACTTCAGAGAATAAATAACGATGCGCATGAACTCCACACCCCACTCGGTTAGCTCCAAATCTTGGCGCGCGCGACTGCTCGGCATGTTCAACCTCAACGATGGTCGTTGGGGTCGTGACAAAGATGGCAACCCCACGTTTGACCCCACTGGCACGCAAGGCACGCCGACCGAAGAGAAGAAGCCAGAAGTTCCGCCACGTCCGCCCGCCGGTGTGGGGGGGCCACCTGATTTAGACCAACTGTGGCGCGATTTCAACGCCAAGTTGTCGGGTTTGTTTGGTAACCGCAATGGCGGATCGGAACCCCCTCAGAACAATGGTGGCAATGGTGCGCATAAGGGCCCTGACTTCAAGGTCGCTCGTTTTGGCGCAGGTGTGATTGGTTCTGTGTTGTTAGTTGTTTGGATGTGCACCGGTTTCTTCATCGTGCAAGAAGGCCAGCAAGCAGTCATCACCCAATTTGGTCGTTATCACTCCACCGTAGGTGCTGGTTTCAATTGGCGTTTGCCGTATC
>CAIODK010000240.1 GCA_903856995.1 uncultured Burkholderiales bacterium | reverse complement strand
TCAGCTTTTCGCGGATGTCGGCCACGCTGCGGCCATCGCGCAGCAGCTTGAAGTACCAGCTGCCGTCCACGGTGTCGCCGTACAAACACGCGCCCACCAATTGGTCGTTGCGGATGACCAGCTTTTTGTACACGCCTTCGTGGGGGTCACTCAACACAATCTCTTCGGTGCTGCCGTCGTCGCTGCCCATAAAGTCGCCCGCGCTGAACAAATCAATGCCGGTGACTTTGAGCTTGGTCGAGGTGAGCGAGCCGGTGTAGCGGCCGATGCCGAATTCGGCCAAATGGTTGGCCAACACTTTGCCTTGCTCAAACAGGGGCGCAACCAAACCGTAGGCAATGCCACGGTGGGCTGCACATTCGCCCACGGCGTAAATGCGTGGGTCGGTCACGGTTTGCAGTGTGTCGCTGACCACAATGCCGCGCTCGCAATGCAGGTGCATTTTTTCGGCCAGCGCCGTGTTGGGACGAATACCCACCGCCATCACCACCAACTGAGCGGCGACTTGGGCGCCATCTTTGAACAGCACCGAGGCAACGCGTCCGTTTTTATCGGCTTGTAGCTCTTGTGTTTGTGCGCCCATGCGGAACTGCATGCCACGTTCTTCGAGCGAGCGTTGCAGCAAGCCGCCAGCCACTTTGTCGAGTTGGCGTTCCATCAACCATTCACCGACGTGAACCACGGTCACGCCCATGCCGCGCTTCATCAAACCGTTGGCGGCTTCGAGGCCCAACAAACCGCCCCCAATCACCACGGCGTGTTTGTATTTCGTGGCCGCGTCGATCATGGCTTGTGTATCTGCGATGTCGCGGTAGGCCAGCACGCCGTCTAACTCGCGGCCAGGGATCGGCAGCATGAAGGGGTTTGAACCCGTGGCCAAAATCAAACGGTCATACGGTGCGCTGCGGCGCTCGCCGGTGGCGTTTTCGGCATGCACCACGCGTTTGACGCGGTCGACTTCGGTCACGGTCCAGCTGGTGTGCAGCGTGATGTTGTTCTCGCGATACCAATCGAGTGGGTTGAGGATGATCTCATCCAACGTTTGCTCGCCCGCCAGGACGGGTGACAACAAGATGCGGTTGTAGTTGGGGTGGGGCTCTGTGCCAAAGACGGTGATGTCGTATAGGTCGGGCGTGAGCTTGATCAGTTCTTCCAAGGTACGCACACCGGCCATACCGTTGCCAACCATCACGAGTTTGAGTTTGTTGCGCATGTGGGTTACCTCAGTGTTTCTCGACATGCGCTTGGCGCGTGTACAAAAAGTCAATCACCGCTTTGCGGTAGTGCAAATAGGCAGGGTCATCTGCCAGCGTCACGCGTGAGCGGGGACGGGGCAGCGCAACGTGCAGCACTTCGCCGATGGTGGCGGCGGGGCCGTTGGTCATCATCACGATCTTGTCGGACAGCAGCACGGCTTCGTCTACATCGTGCGTCACCATCACCACTGTGCTTTGCGTGTTGGCGACGATGGCGAGCAATTCGTCTTGCAACTTGGCGCGGGTCAAAGCATCGAGTGCGCCAAAGGGTTCGTCCATCAACAGCACTTGTGGTTCCATGGCCAAGGCGCGTGCAATGCCAACGCGTTGCTTCATGCCGCCAGATATTTCGCCTGGGCGTTTGAAGGCCGCGTGGCTCAAACCGACCATGTCGAGTGCGGCATGGGTGCGTGCGGTCAATTGGGCTTTGTTTTCTTTGGCTTTGCCGTCGACAACGCCGCTTTGGCCAAATACACGCTCGACACCGAGGTAGACGTTTTCAAAGCAAGTGAGCCAAGGCAGCAGCGAGTGGTTTTGAAA
Source organism: uncultured Burkholderiales bacterium (assembly GCA_903856995.1). Taxonomy (GTDB): domain Bacteria; phylum Pseudomonadota; class Gammaproteobacteria; order Burkholderiales; family Burkholderiaceae_C; genus Limnohabitans. Next base: position 219 of record CAIODK010000240.1, on the reverse strand, counting down.
CACCACCGCACGTTCCGGTCCTGGGCCTGCGATTTCTCGGTTGGCGCAGATCAAGTTGCCTTCGGTCGGCGTGGTCAGACCTGCGATCAGGTTGAGGAGGGTGGACTTGCCACAGCCCGAGTGACCGATCAGGGTGACGAATTCACCTTTGCCAACGGTCAGATCGATGTGGCGTAGCGCAGGAAAATCGCCTTTGGCTGTTTTGAAAGTTTGGGCGAC
>CAIODK010000239.1 GCA_903856995.1 uncultured Burkholderiales bacterium | reverse complement strand
CAATATCTCTGAAAAATCAAAACCAGTATTCAGGTCTTCTATTGCTTCCTTTGTAATTGCGGCAGGCAATTCTTCAAACCTCAGAGATCTAGATCCAATCAATGCGATTCTGAGTTCTTGGGACGACATTCGGCGTGTTTGCCCTCCCGCTCGAATGAAACTTTGTTCGAGTGGCGAACCTTTTTTTCGGACTGGCTTTTCAAGAGATTCTGGGATGCGAATTGCGGTCAAGGTTTTATCTCGGTATTTGATGTCTAAGGCCTTAATACCAATCGGCGGCTCTAAGCCCTCTCGTGCGATGTTGCCCAATTTTTGTGCGACAAGCTTGGCATCGTGAGAAGAAAGCCCAATCGGTAAGCCGGAGTCGTCCACGCCAAAAATGAGATATCCACCACCCGGATGATTCGAAAACGCCGAGAGGTGTTCTTTAAGTCGCTCATTTTTGTGAGAGAGATTTTGCTTCCAGTCTAGCTCATTAAATTCTTGAGGAGATGGGCTCTCAAGGCTTTGTTGAAGTAAGCGGTTGAGCTGTGCTTTTTCTTTCTCAGTAAACATAGACGTATCATATATGATGTCTGTACGTGTTGTCAATGTATTGTAAATGTGTTGTACAAAATACCTTTAAGGTCGTCGATCTTGTGTGCCATGCGAAGCACATCTTCCGTTGGGATCTGGCGTACTTCTTCACCGGTGCTTAGATTGCGCACGCGGATCACCGCCATATTTTTTGAGTCATCAAATGAAAAGCCCAAACCCTGTTTAGTGGCTGACATTTGTTCGTTAAGCATGCTTACTGCTGCATGCAGGTTTCTGCGCGCCTGGGCTGGATCAAATTGAATCTCCGTGGGCTTAATGTCCATCACCTTGGGTGCGACATTTGCCCGGGGCTCCATTGATTTTCCAAGCGACGCGATTGCAGCCGGAGGGCTGCTCGCCACATTACTGATTTCGGATGTCATCGTTTACCGTCCTTTCAAAGATGCAATTCGTTCGCGTGGTGCTTGGATCCGCAGGGAGCGGTGCCGTTAACGAGGATGCAGTGTCTGAAGAATCGGCACCGAAGTTGGAAACTTGAGGGCGGGAGGTAATTTTTTTGAAATGGTGGTCGCGGCAGCGGCGATCACCTGGCGCGCAGCCATGGCGGCTGGACTTACTTGTTGGTGTACATGGCCATCAGGCCAGCGAAGCTGCTGGTCAGGCCGGTTTGGGTGCTGCGGGTTTGTCCCACGATGCTGTCCATGGTGGCAAATTGTTTGGTGTAACGCGCTAACAGCATGGCCATACGGTCTTCAAGCGCAGTCAGGTCGTCTTGGTATTTGCTGATCCGCGTGGTCGCATTGGCGCTTTCCGTGGCCACCGTGCCTGTAGTGCTGAGCATGGTGATCAGGCTCTTGCTCGCGTCGCCGGCCAATCCGGAATCCGCACTGTCATAGGAAGTTTGGTTTTCCTGGTTGCCCGAGAGCAAGGTGACTGTGTTGGCGAAATCAAAGTTCAGCGCAAGATCGAGCTTCACTGAGTTCGCGGTGAGTCGGCCCTTGCTGTTGATCTCGACCCCGATGTCCCGCAATGCACTCAGCGTTCCGGATGTGCTGGCGGTCGATGAGTCGTCGGTCACCATGGTGCGCAGCGCGGTGCGTATGGAGTTGATGCTTGAGCTGCCCACCATGGTGCCGCCATAAGTGGCCAAGGTGGACTTGGAATTGGTGAGCTCGTCGAACAAGTCCATCGCATCGTTGTATGCGGTGACCAGCGCCGTTACTTTCGTTTTG
>CAIODK010000238.1 GCA_903856995.1 uncultured Burkholderiales bacterium | reverse complement strand
GCATTCCAGCCCGCCACGGTTTGGTCTGCCTGCTGCTGCTGGCCTGAACGCGCCTGCTTTTGCTCGACCACATAGGCCGTGAGCAACTCTTCTGCAGTGGCCGACAAATTAGAGGTGTAGCCTTTGAGGTCAGCGACCAAGCTTTCGCTCAAGGTGAGATTAACTGGGCGTTTTCGTGATGCGGTCGTTGTGGTGCTGATACGTGGCATGGTGACCTCCGATAAGAGTATGCGCATATTATGCGCATAATGACCTGCAATCTTATTTGACAGTACAAAAGTTGACAACACGTACCAAATATCGTACGCTTCAATCCTCTGGGAGCACAACATGCAATCACTCACCGCAAGCGAAGCACGCGCCAACCTTTACAAACTGATGGATCAAACTGCTGAATCACATCAACCCATTGCAATTGCGGGTAAACGCAATGACGCCGTGTTGTTGTCTGCGCAAGATTGGAACGCCATTCAGGAGACCTTGCATTTGCTGGCTGTGCCTGGCATGCGTGAGTCCATCAAAGAAGGAATGGCCGACTCCATCGACCAATGCGCCAAGGATTTGGACTGGTGAGCTGGCAACTTGTTTTCGCCAAGCATGCGCAAAAAGACGCGCAAAAACTGGCCGCCAGTGGTTTGAAAGTTAAAGCCCAAGAACTTCTTGCCATCGTCAAAGGCAACCCATTTCAAAATCCGCCGCCCTATGAAAAGCTAGTGGGCGACCTGAGTGGCGCCTACTCACGCCGCATCAATATTCAACACCGATTGGTTTACGAAGTGTTGCAAAACGAAAAAACAATCAAGGTGCTTCGCATGTGGTCGCATTACGAATGATGACAAACGCCCTCTTTCCTCTATTGCAATCCTCATGGGCCCAAGCCACGCCCCTGACGGGCTTGGACAAGTCACTGGCCAACTTGCTGCACAGCAAGCAACCCAGTGACGACCCGCGCCACATGTGGCTGGCGGCACTGGCCAGCCACCAATGGGGCCGAGGCCATGCTTGCCTGGATCTAGCCACCTTGCACACCCAAGCTGCAGCGCTGCTGGGTTGGACCGACGAACAAACAGCCGCACTGCCCGCCCACTTGCAAGAGGCGGCCGCCACGTTGCCATGGACGCAAGGCGATGCCAGCCCCTTGGTGCTGGCCGAGGACGAAGGTCATGCATCAACAGGCGCGCGCCTGTACCTGCGCCGCGCTTGGACGGCAGAGCAAAACATCCGTGCCAACATCGCACAGCGTTTGGCCCTGCCGTGCGAAGTGCCTGCTGATTTGCAGCAACGCTTGGACGAGCTGTTCACACCCACCACAGGTGGCGCGCCTGACATGCAGCGCTTGGCCTGCGAGGTGGCAGCGCAAAACCGCATCACACTTATCACGGGTGGGCCGGGCACAGGCAAGACCACCACGGTGGTGAAGCTGCTGTCGTTGTTGGTGCGCACCGCACCGCGCGAGTTGCAAATCCACTTGGCAGCGCCCACCGGTAAAGCGGCGGCACGCTTGACCGAATCCATCAGCAACGCGCTGACCAAAATGCCCGCCGATACACGCCCGCACATGCCCAGCCAAGCGCAAACGCTGCACCGCTTACTGCAAACCAATAGCAAAACCACACAGGTGCACCAACTGGCCACCGATGTGGTGGTAGTCGATGAAGCGTCGATGATCGACCTAGAGATGATGGCCCGCTTGTTGCAAGCCGTGCCGCCCACCGCCCGCCTGATCTTGCTGGGCGACAAAGACCAGCTGGCCTCAGTCGAAGCTGGTGCGGTCATGTCGCAGTTGTGTACGGGCAGTTTGTTGCAACACCAAACCGTCACCCTCATTCACAGCCACCGCTTTGATGCCAAGAGCGGCATTGGCCAATGGGCGCGCACCGTGAACGCAGATGTGGCCGACCACACCCCCGCCCTCAAAGCGCTGTGGAACGCCGCACCCGACTGGCTGGCCACCCTGCCTTTGCAACAAAGCATCGAAGGAGATGCGGCCGAGCCCGACGTGACACGCCTGCAACTGGCCAGCGCCAGCGACCCCAAACTGGCCGTCGGCTTGCGCTACGGATGGCGCCATTGGCTGGCCTTGCTAGAGGCGCACCGCCCTAGCAAAACAGCCACCGCCGCACCGTGCAACGATACGCAGGCGGTGGCGTTGCTCAAAGCCTTCACCGAGTTTTGTGTGCTGTGCGCTGTGCGCGAAGGCCCGTTGGGTGTGGTGCAACTCAACACGAACGTCGAACACGCGCTGGGCTTGGGCCAAAGCGCTTGGTACGCGGGCCGCCCCGTGATGGTGACGCGCAACGACTACGCGCTAGAGCTGATGAACGGCGACATTGGCCTGTGCCTACCCGGTCCCGAGGGCGTGCTGCGCGTCGCCTTCCCTGCGGTGAATGGTGGTGTGCGCTGGGTCATGCCCTCACGCCTAGACAGTGTGGAAACCGTGTTTGCCATGACGGTGCACAAATCGCAGGGCTCGGAGTTTGCACATGTGTTGCTGGTCATCCCCGCACAAGAGTCACCCGTGCTGACACGCGAGCTGGTGTACACCGGCCTCACCCGCGCTCGCCAGCGCCTGACCGTGTGGGCGCCGCAGCTGGGCGTGCTGTGGAATGGGTGTGCGCGACGTGTGTTGCGCAGTGGTGGATTGGGAAATTAAGTTGTTCACAATAGAGGCAT
>CAIODK010000237.1 GCA_903856995.1 uncultured Burkholderiales bacterium | reverse complement strand
AGGGCGCGCATGACGGGAGAGCGATCTTTCATAGAATTGGCGTATGAAATTAGCCACATACAAAGACGGAACACGTGACGGACAACTGTTGGTCGTGTCACGCGATTTGAGCACCGCGCATTATGCGACGGGCATTGCCACGCGCCTGCAGCAAGTGCTGGATGACTGGGGCTTCATGGCGCCGCAACTGCAAGACTTGTATGAAACCTTGAACAACGGCAAAGCACGACACGCCTTTGCATTTGACCCCGCAAGGTGCATGGCGCCGCTGCCACGCGCCTACCAATGGGTGGATGGCTCGGCCTATTGTCGCGACACCGTGCCCGAACAGGCAGCGATCGATTTGGTGATGTACCAAGGCGGGAGTGACGATTTCCTAGGCCCGCAAGACAAGGTGGTGTGTGCCAGCGAAGATTTTGGCATTGACTTTGAGGCTGAGCTCGCCGTCATCACCGGCGACGTGCCCATGGCCGCCTCGGCGGACGAGGCCCTCGAAGGCATCCGTCTGGTCATGCTGGCCAACGACGTGTCGCTGCGTCATTTGGCAGCAGAAGAGTTGAAAACCGGCTTCGGTTTTGTGCAAAGCAAACCCGCCACCGCGTTCAGTCCCGTGGCGGTCACGCTGGACGAGTTGGGCGATGCGTGGGACAGCGGACGCCTGCATCTGACCGTGCAAGCCACTTGGAATGGTCGCAAAGTGGGCATGTGCGACGCGGGAACCGACATGACGTTTCACTTCGGACAACTCATCGCGCACCTGTGCAAAACCCGTCATGTCCGCGCTGGCACGATCGTGGGCAGCGGCGTGGTGAACAACGTGGGCGTTGAAAACAACGGCCAAAAAGAGTGGCCCAAAGGTTACAGCTGCATTGCAGAAAAGCGCGCCATGGAGACGTTGCTGGACGGCAAAGCCACGACGGAGTTCATGAAGTTTGGCGACACCATCCGCATCGAGGCCAAAGGCAAAGACGGGCAAAACGTGTTTGGGGCGATTGACCAGCAGGTCGCCTCGCTGAACGGCTAAGTCAGTACAGCCGGCTCAAGTCGGCGAACCCTTTGATCTCCAGCGGATTGCCAAAGGGGTCTAAGAAAAACATCGTCCACTGCTCGCCGGCTTGGCCTGCAAAACGCAAATGCGGTGCCAGCACAAACGCCGTGCCAGCCTCTTTGAGGCGTTCGGCCATGGCGTTCCAGTCAGGCAAGGTCAGCACCAAACCAAAGTGAGGCATCGGCACAAGCTTGCCGTCCACATGCCCTGTGTTTTGGGTTTTCAAGGGCTCGCCCAAGTGCATCGATATTTGATGTCCGTAAAAATCAAAATCCACCCAAGTGTCGGTGCTGCGACCCTCTGTGCAACCCAGCACGTCGCCATAAAAATGGCGAGCCACGTCTAGGTCGGTGACGTTGAAGGCGAAATGAAAAAGGCTGCGCATATGTTGGAGCATATACGCAGCCTGTTAAACCGCAGCGGGTAAGCCGAAGCGGGAGACAACTGGGAGACAAGGGTTTATTTGGCCATCAGATCAAATTTATTGAAGTATTGCCGTGCCATCGCCACCACTTGTGCGTCTGTGGGGTGGTCGCTGGCGATGCTGTCCACGATCGTCACATGCGCGTGGTGCTGCTTGCACCAGTCACGGAACTCGTCGCGTGCTTTGCCCGGTCCTGTCACCAGCACTTCGTGTGTGCCTTCGAGGGCTTTGGCAATGTCGGCATACAAGTGGGTTGTTTCGAGGGGCTTGCCTTGGTGCTTGTGGTGTGTGCGCGACTTGACGCGCTGGCTCTCCACATGCGCGCGGTCAAACATGAGCACGTGGGCTTCTTGGTGATCCATCCAAACGACGGCATGAAAAGTAGTCATGAATCTTCTTTCTCTTTCAGGGGTGGTTGTGTTCGGTTTTTTCTTGGCAGCCAATGCAACGTGCAGCATCGGGCGCGGCGTTCAGGCGCGCGTTGGGAATCGTGGCACCGCAGTCAATGCAGTGGCCATATGTGCCGGCGGTGAGGCGCATTAGTGCCGCGTCAATCGCGCCTAGCTCGGCGGTCTCGTGTTCATTGATGGCGAACTCCAAATCGCGTGCGGTGCTCACCTGTGCGTCGGAGTCTTCGTTGTGTGCGAAGTGTTCGGCCGCCATGTCGGCGCGGCTGGCAGTGCCGCCGCGTTGCTGTGCAATTTGCGCTAACAAATCGGCGCGTTGGCCCTCGAGTTTTTGCTGGAAGGCTTTGGTGTGGGCTACGTCCATCTGAGTTCCTTGTGATTTAGTTTCATATTGCGCGCGTCAGGTAGAGCGTGCGTTGATGGAGGTCAATAAAAGCCTTTAAAGTGGGGCCATCGACCCGTGCGCCATAATCCACGCCATGCAACACCTGCGCCACGCCATTCACCTCACCCGCCTTGTGCTGGTGTGGTTTGCGTTGTCTGTGGGTGTGGCAATGGCTTCACCCATCGTCAATCCGCATGGCATGGACCTCGTCTGTACCAGCACCGGCAGCATGAAGCTGGTGGTGCAGGGGGACGATGATGTGGCCGCTTCCAGCCACACGCTGGACTGCCCCTTGTGTGCGTCTATCAGCGCGCCGCCCCCTGCGCTCAACACCACGTTGACGCAACCCTCCCCCTTGGCCCATGTCATGCAGCCCACCGCTGCAGCGCATATTGCGGCCGTCACTGCGCCCCCGCTGCCGTCGCGCGGGCCGCCTTCTCTTTCCCTTTGATTTTTTAAGCGGGCTCAAGGCTTTTGCCTTGGCCTAGTTGTTGGGCTTTGTGCTGCGCTGCTGCGTCAGCGCAGGCCCTCAAGATTTCAGGAGAAAGTGATGGACAAAACCCAGTTCGTTCGGCGAGGCCAGACACTATTGCGCGGGGGAGAGTTTGGCCCCGTATGGCGCGTCACCCAAGGCGTCTATCGCTTGGAGCGCTTAGGTATGAATGGCCTGTCGTTGGTGCAGCTTGCCTTGCCCGGTGACATCTTGGGGGCGGAGTCGCTCTGCGCCGAACCCTATGCCTACACAGTGACCGCCATCTGCGCGGGTGAGGCAGAGATGCAGCCTAGCAATGGAGATTTCACGCGCTTTGGTCTCTTGGCCAAGGCGTATTTGCAGCAGCAGCGCCGCACCCACGACATGATGAAACTGCGCGGCGGCCCTGTGAACGAACGCCTGGCGCACTTCTTAAAACTGCTGGCGCGCAACGCCGATGGCAGCGAGCGAGAGCTAGACCGCCGTGATCTACCTGTGCACAAAGAAATTGCCTCCATCGTGGATGCCGCGACCGAAACCGTGTGCCGTGAGCTCAATGCCTTCTTGCCTGCGCGTGTGCATCAACGTCCTGCTAAGCGTGAGGCTTGGGCTGGGGATGAGTTGGCGATGGCAGCTTGACTAATCAATGATTAAGAAACCTAGAAATTGAACAAATGAAAAAATTACAACTCACTCCAATCGCGCTCATTGCTATTTCAATTTGCAGCCAAGCATTTGCTGACACGGCAATGCAATCTATCGAAGTCACCGCAGACAGAACAGCGGCGCAAAAATATCAAATGCCGAATACAGTGGAAAGCACTACGGCAGAAAAAATTGCTGAAACAGTAAACATCATCGATACACCTGACGCACTGAAATACATGCCCAGCCTGATGGTGAGAAAACGTGATTCGGCCGACTTTGGTGGCGCCACGCTCGCCACCCGCATTTGGGGGGTGTCCTACAGCGCCAAAAGTATCGTCACGGTAGATGGCATGCCGATTTCCAGTCAGTTGTACAACGATAACAACTACGGCCCGCCTAAATGGTTTGTGGTGTCACCGGATGAGATTGATCGCATCGATGTGATGTACGGCCCGTTTTCTGCGGCGTACTCGGGTAACGCTATGGGCGCCGTTGTGGACATCACCACCAAACGACCCACCAAAGAGTTTGAGGGCTCTTTCAGCGTGACGGACGCCTTCCAGAACTTCAGTCAATTCAAAACGGATGACACTTACAACACCAAGCAAGCGGCAGCTTTGCTGGGTGGAAAAAATGAAGCAATGTCGTGGCGACTTTTGTTCAACCACCAAGACGCCAACACACAGCCACGCGCTTTTGGCACGGGTGCCACCGTGACACCTTACCCGTACGCGAAAAAAGATGGCACGAACGGCGGCTATTACTTGGGGGCCACCACGCTGCTGCATGGTGTCAGCGACAACGTGAATGCCAAATTGAAGTTGGATCTCAACCGAGACACGCAACTTTCACTGAGCTCTGGCGTTTTCATGGGTAACACGGATTCATCTTCACAGACATATATGTCCAATGGTTTTTGCGCCTCAGGCGCTGGCCCTTGTACGACGCTTGCCGCTGGCGTTTACGGATACAAGCAAGAGCATTGGGTGAATGGCGTTGGCTTGAAGTCTGATACGCGTGGTGCGTGGGACTACGAACTGAACTTGTCCAACGTGCGCTATGTCAACGATATTCAACGAACAGCGGGTTATTTAAACAACGATGGTTCTGCCGTGAACAATGTCGCTGGTAAAGAGGGGCAGGTGCGCAACATGTCCGGTACGAACTGGACTAATTTCGATGCCAAGGCTATTTATCGCCCCGTCGAAGCGCCAGCGCACCAGTTGAGCTTTGGTTATCACCAAGACTTTGCCAAGTTGAACAACGCCACCAACAACGTGACCGACTGGCTTGGTAGCAACACGGGCACCGCCAACGCGATCGCTCAAGGCATCAGTGAAACAAAAGCGATTTGGGCGCAAGATGCGTACAAGGCCAACGAGCGTGTTCGCTATACCGTGGGTGGCCGCTATGAAACGTGGACGTCGCATGATGGTGGCGTTTATGCAAGTTCAACCTTTGCGTTGAACCAGCCTTCTGTTTCTGTGAATCACTTCTCACCCAAGTTTGCTGCGCTGTTTGATTTACAGGATGGCGGGCTGCTTAACTTGTCACTGGCCAATGCTTATCGTTTCCCCACCGTGGGCGAGTTGTACAACGT
>CAIODK010000236.1 GCA_903856995.1 uncultured Burkholderiales bacterium | reverse complement strand
GTTCGTGCACCAAATGGGCCAGCTCAAAAGGAATGTAGATGCCACCCGACAGCGCACCCAAATACTCACCCCACGCTTTACCCAGCCACAGACCTGTGGCCTCGATCAAACGCAGAACAATATAGGCAAACCCCAGCATCACCAGCATGTGCACATCGGCGTCTGGCAATAAGTCGGCGTAGTGCAGCAGCAGCGATGGGTAGTGCGCCTCAGGGTTGAGGCCAAAGCGCCCAATCAGTGTTATCGCCATCGTGCGCACATCGCGGTGAAGCAAATCAAGTACGCCTATCAAGCCCGCCAGCGCGACGAGGCCTTTGGTGGCTTCAAAGATCGCAATGGCGTGGAGGGCGCTGCGTTGATCTTTGATGTCTGACATGTCAGGCGAGTCGTTTGTGGTGACGCTCAATCTGCGATCGCACCTGTGCTGGCGCTGTGCCACCCAAGGTGTTGCGTGCATGGAGTGAGCCGTGCAGGCTCAAGCAGTCGTACACATCTTTTTCGATGGACGCATGGAATCCTTGCAGCACGTTGAGCGGCAGCTCTGACAGATCGCAGTTGTGGCTGGTGGCGGCTTTGACGGCGTGAGCCACTGTTTCGTGGGCATCTCGGAAAGGTAGGCCTTTTTTCACCAAGTAGTCTGCCAAGTCGGTGGCGGTGGCGTAGCCTTTTTTGGCTGCGTCTTCCATCGCTTGGGCGTTGACGGTGATGCCGCCTTCTTTCACGCCCGTGGCTGGATTGAATTGGCCGCCAACCATTTCGCTGAAGATGCGCAGCGTGTCTTTGAGCGTGTCCACCGTGTCAAACAAAGGCTCTTTGTCTTCTTGGTTGTCTTTGTTGTAGGCCAAAGGCTGGCCTTTCATCAGGGTGATGAGGCCCATCAAATGGCCCACCACGCGGCCTGTTTTGCCGCGTGCGAGTTCGGGTACGTCTGGGTTTTTCTTCTGCGGCATGATCGAGCTGCCGGTGGTGAAACGGTCTGCGATTTTGATGAAGCTGAAGTTTTGGCTCATCCACAAAATCAACTCTTCTGACATGCGGCTGATGTGCACCATGCAAAGCGCTGCGGCAGCGGTGAACTCAATGGCGAAGTCGCGGTCGCTGACGCCGTCCAAACTGTTTTGGCAGACTTGTGGTTGGCCGTGCGCGTCCACCATGCCGAGCGTGCGTGCCACGCGTTCGCGGTCTAGCGGGTAGGTGGTGCCGGCCAAAGCGGCGCTGCCCAAAGGCAGTCGGTTGGTGCGGCGGCGTGCGTCGTGCAGACGCTCGGCGTCACGTGCAAACATTTCGACGTAGGCCAGCAGGTGGTGCGCAAAGCTCACGGGTTGTGCCACTTGCAGATGGGTGAAGCCGGGCATGATGACGTCGATGTTTTTCTCGGCCACTTCGACGAGGGATGTTTGCAAGTCCTCCAACAGATCGATGATCAGGTCCATCTCGCCACGCAACCACAGGCGCACGTCGGTGGCCACTTGGTCGTTGCGGCTGCGGCCGGTGTGCAGGCGCTTGCCCGCATCGCCTACCAGTTGTGTGAGGCGTGCTTCGATGTTCAGGTGCACGTCTTCGAGGTCGAGCTTCCAGTCAAACTGACCGGATTCAATCTCGGCCCAAATTTGAGCCATGCCTTTTTGAATGGATGCGTGGTCGTCTTGGCCGATGATGCCTTGGGCTTGCAGCATGTCGGCGTGGGCCAGGCTACCCGTGATGTCGGCTTGCCATAAACGTTTGTCAAAGAACACGCTGGCGGTGTAGCGCTTGACCAACTCGCTCATGGGTTCAGAAAACAGCGCCGACCAGGCTTGGGATTTTGTATCGAGTTGGTTTTTAGACATAGAGGCGCATTTTATCGGGCGAACGCGGGTGCCCAAGATGGGTTTGTTAGGGTCGCCTGCTAACATTTGCTGCAATTGAGTTCGCCACGCGCTGTGTGGCCCCCTGAAAAAGCGAGTTTTGTTGTGTCTACCGTCCAAACGCCCCCCGTTTCCCTGACCATCGCCACCCGCGAAAGCCGTTTGGCTATGTGGCAGGCCGAGCATGTCAAAGCCTTGCTGGAGCAGCAAGGTCACCAAGTGGCCCTGCTCGGTATGACCACGCAGGGTGATCAGATCTTGGACCGCAGTCTCAGCAAAGTCGGCGGCAAGGGTCTGTTTGTGAAAGAACTCGAAGTGGCGCTGGAAGAAGGTCGCGCCAATTTGGCGGTGCATTCGCTCAAAGACGTGCCCATGGATTTGCCGGAGGGCTTCGATTTGGCCTGCGTGATGACCCGCGAAGACCCGCGCGACGCTTGGGTGTCATGCACCTACGCACATCTGAATGATTTACCGCAAGGTGCTGTGGTGGGCACTTCTAGCCTACGCCGTACCGTGCTGCTGCGTGCGTTGCGCCCCGATTTGAAGATTGAGCCTTTGCGCGGCAACCTCGATACCCGTTTGCGCAAGCTCGACGAAGGTCAGTACGACGGCATTGTGTTGGCGGCCGCGGGCCTGAAGCGTTTGGGCTTGGGCGCACGCATTCGTCACATTTTTGAAACGACGGAGATGTTGCCCGCTGCTGGGCAGGGCGCGTTGGGGATTGAGGTGCGCAGCAACCGCGCTGATGTGGCCCAAGCCTTAGCGCCTCTGGCCGATGCGGCCACGTGGCTGACCGTGACAGCCGAACGCGCCGTGAGCCGTGCCATGGGTGGCAGCTGCTCTATGCCTCTGGCCGCTCACGCCACATTGACCAACGGCGTGCTGCACTTGCAAGCCGCTTGGGGCGACCCCTCAGGTGCGCCTGTGCTGCTACGCGCAGAGGTCAAGCAAGCCTTGGATGCGACAGACCCCAAATCACGCGATGCGGCGAACCAATTGGGCGAGTCAGTGGCCGCTCAGTTACGTGCGCAGGGCGCGCACTAAGTCGCGCTGCACGTGATGCGCCTTGTCATCACCCGACCCGCTGGCGACGCGCAAGCGTGGGTAGATGCGCTATGCGCCGCAGGTCATCAAACGTTGGCGCTGCCCTTGATTGACGTAGGGCCGGCAGCCAACACATCCCCCGTGTTGCAAGCTTGGGCGCAATGGCCCGAGTGGCAAGCGGTGATGTTTGTCAGCGCCCAAGCGGTGCGTTATTTCTTTGAATGCCAACCTGCCGAGATGCGCGCACATGCCGGCAACGCGGCCAGTGCCACGTGGGGGCTGGGCCCGCGTTGCTGGGCTACCGGCCCCGGCACGCACAAAGCTTTGTTGCAAGCGGGTGTGCCTGAGGCGTGCATTGACAGCCCGCATGCCAATGCTCCGCAGTTTGACTCGGAAGCGTTGTGGCAACGCGTGAGCACGCAGGTTCAATCGGGTAAGCCCGTGCTGATCGTGCGAGGCAACGATATGGACGTAGAGTCGCCAGCCCCGTCAACGGGCACAGGCCGAGATTGGCTGGCACAGCATCTTCAAACCGCGGGGGCATCGGCCCACTTCGTGGTGGCCTATGAACGTCGCCCACCCGTCTGGACGGCTGAGCAAATGGCCCAAGCCCGCCATGCTGCCACAGATGGCAGTGTGTGGTGCTTCAGCAGCTCGCAAGCCATTCGTCACCTGCGCCAAGCGATGCCTGCGCAAAACTGGGCGCAAGCGCGTTGTATCACCACGCACGCCCGCATCGCCCAGACGGCCCAGGCCTTGGGTTTTGGTGAGGTTCATGCCTGTAGACCCAGTGTTACGGATGTGTTGATCTCATTAGAATCTCTGGCATGAAGCCAGAGTACGTCGAACCACCCGCCATCCCAGCATTGGGCCCTACGACTGAACCGTTGGCCCCCGCTAACGATGCCCCCAGCACGGACACGAACCCTTGGCTTGTCCGTGGCATTGGGGTTTTGGCCGTGGTGGGCGCCTTAGGGACTGGTCTGATGTGGAGCAAGCTCTCTGGCATTCAAGAGCAGCTGGCGCGACAAAGCGCTGACACCGGTAGCCAAGCCGTCGAGGCGCGTGTGACCTCCAAGCAAGCCGAAGAACTGGCGCGTGAAACCGCGGCCCGGTTGTCCGTGACCGATGCCAAGCTCAGCGAGGTGTCCTTGCAACGCAGCCAACTCGAAGATCTGATGCAAAGCCTGTCGCGTTCGCGCGATGAAAACTTGGTGGTTGATATTGAGTCCGCCATTCGCTTGGCCCAGCAACAAGCCCAGCTCACGGGCAGCGTGCAGCCTTTGTTGGCCGCACTCAATTCGGCAGAGCAACGCTTGACCAAGGTGGCGCAGCCTCGCCTCGCACCCGTGTTGCGAGCAGTGATGCGTGATATCGAACGCATCAAAGCCACGTCCGTGGCGGATACCCCCACGTTGCTGTTCAAGCTCGATGAGTTGGTGCATGTGGTGGACACCTTGCCTTTGCTCAATGCGGTGGGCGGTACACCCAAAGAAAAACAGGCCCAACCTGTGCCCGCCTCCAGTTGGGCCAAGGCCATCAGCATGAGCTGGTGGGAGAAGGTGCTGTCTGATGTGTGGGACAACGCGCAAAACTTGATTCGTATCAGCCGCATCGACAGGCCCGAAGCCAGCTTGCTGGCGCCCGACCAAAGTTTCTTTGTGCGCGAAAACCTCAAGCTACGTTTGCTCAATGCGCGTTTGGGTTTGCTCGCCCGTCACTTTGAAGCTGTGCAGTCCGACATGAAACAAGCCAATGACGAGCTGACCCGCTACTTCGACATGCAAACCCGTCAGGGCCAAACTACTTTGGCACTGGCGCGCGAGGTGTTGGCGCAGTCCAAGCAAATTGAGATACCTCGGGTGGACGACACACTCGCGGCGCTCACCACTGCTGCGGCGGGGCGCTGAGATGAGAGCCGCTTTATGGTTTGTTGCCCTCTTTGGTGTTGCGGTTGCTTCGGCGTTGTTGGCTGGTGGTAACCAAAGTACGGTCACCGTGTTTTGGTCGCCGTACCGTGTCGACTTTTCGCTCAACTTGGTGTTGATCACCTTGGTGTTGTTCTTTGTGGCGCTGCACTTGTCGTGGCGCGCGATGTCTGCCTTGTTTGAACTGCCTCATCAAGCCCGGCGCTGGCGCTTGCAACAAAAAGAGCGCGCCATGCACGCGGCGGTGCTAGATGCGTTGTCTGAGCTGTGGAGCGGGCGCTATGTGCGTGCCGTGAAATCGGCCGAACAAGCGTTGGCTTTAGAGGCATTGCTGGTGTCGGTTCGCACCGCAGACGACCCTGCGCCGCGTCACACCCAACAACTACGCGCCTTGTCGCACTTGATTGCCGCGGAAAGCTCGCATGCCTTGCGTGACCGTGATGCACGTGTCTCGCACTTACAAGCCGTCATGACCTCATACCGAGAACAACCCGATGAGACGGTGGAGGCCGCGATGGAGTCAGCCTATTTGGGCGCTGCGCGTTGGGCGTTGAGCGACCACGATGCGCCTGAATCTCTGCGCTGGCTCAATGGTTTGCGACATGGTCCTGCGCGTCGCACTTTGGCTTTGCGTATGCGCCTCAAAGCCGCGCGCTTGAACCAACAAAACACCTTGGCTTTGGAGACTGCACGTTTACTGGCCAAGCATGGCGCTTTCTCCAGCACCGCAGCACAAAGCTTGTTGCGCGAGTTGGCTGTGGCCAGCTTGAACGAAGCACATGACAGCGCTCAGTTGCAACGTGCTTGGGACGCTTTAGAAACGACCGAGCGCGAGCAACCCGAAGTGGTATTGCATGCGGCACAACGCATGCTCAAACTCAGCGGTGAAGCCGCCGCGGTGATGCCTTGGCTCACGCCTTTGTGGAACCGTATGGTGCAGCAACCTGACAGCTGTTCGCCCGCGATTCGCGAGCGCGTGGCGCAAACTTTGGTTCGTGCATTGGTGTTGTTGCCGGCGGACTCTGATTGGCTGGCCAGCATTGACCGCGCGCGTCAAACTTACCCTCGTTGGCTGGAGTTGCAGTATTTGTCCGGCATGGTGTGTTGGCATCACGGGCTGTGGGGCAAGGCCCAGCAGATGCTGGAGCTGGCTGCCCCTCAGCTCAAAAATGCGGAGTTGCAGCGTCAAGCTTGGCGTACTTTGGCTCAATTGGCGGAGCAGAAAGAAGAAACGGCGCGTGCCCAGTTGTACTGGAAACGCGCCGCTGAAGTGGCCACCGCTTAACTCAGTTTGCACTGAGGTCGCGGTGTTCGCTGGAGTGGTTTAGAGGTCCTTGCGGGTCTCGACCAACACCAGTGGGCCTGCATCGATGCTCACCAGCGGTGGGCGTTCGCGTGGCACATGCACGGGCTTAGGCTCAGCAGTAATAGCAGCTTGCACAGCAGCGATGCGTTCTGGATTGGAATTGACCCATTCCAAACCACTGCCTTGTGCCACGGCTTGCATGTCACCCACAGGCAAACTAAAGCTTTGGATCTGCGGCATGCCTTGACGGACCGGCGCTTGCGCCACTGGTGATTTTTGACGCACTTCCTCGCGGGCAGATTGTGCATGACGTGGAGCGCGCTCTGTTCGTTCTGTGCGCTCAGTGCGCTCTGAACGTTCGCTACGTTCGCGAGGTTGACGGCCACCTTCTTGAAGGGCGCGGTCGATTGCAACTTGTTCGCGATCTTGTTCTTGGCCCTGGTCTGCACCTTGGTGGGATGGCTCGTCAGTCGAGCCTTCTTCGTTAGGTGCACGGTCGGTACGATCGCCACGTTCGCGGCGGTCACGG
>CAIODK010000235.1 GCA_903856995.1 uncultured Burkholderiales bacterium | reverse complement strand
GGGTGAATCACTAGGCTGCGACAGTCGCCCACATTGGCGAGATGGCTGAAAATTTTGAGCGCTTCGATGAAGGCTTTGCCTTGCTCGCGCGAACCTCGGATATCAAAGCTGAACACCGAGCCGGCACCGCGCGCGCCAAAGCGCAGTAGTTTTTCAGCCAGGGCATGACTGGGGTGGCTTTCGATCAGCGGATGGCCCACACGACTCACCATGGGGTGGCTGGCCAAGAAGGTAACCACCTTTTCGGTGTTGGCCATGTGACGGTCCATGCGCAGTGAGAGGGTTTCAACGCCTTGCAAAATAAGCCACGCGCTGTGTGGGCTCAGGCACGCACCAAAGTCTCGCAGACCTTCGCGGCGTGCCCGCAGCAAGAACGCACCCACGGTACTTTCTTCGCTGAACACCATGTTGTGAAAACCCTCGTAGCGCTGCGTGAGCTCGGGGAACTTGCCGCTCTTTTCCCAATCGAAGCTGCCGCCGTCCACCACGATGCCACCAATCACCGTGCCATGGCCGCTGAGAAATTTGGTGGCCGAGTGATAGACCAAATCAGCGCCCAGCTCAAACGGTTTGATCAAGTACGGCGTGGTCAGGGTACTGTCGACCAGCAACGGCACCCCTGCCTCGTGTGCAATGGCTGAGATGGTGGGGATATCCAGCACATCCAAGCCAGGGTTGCCTACGGTTTCTCCAAAAAATAATTTGGTGTTGGGGCGCACGGCGGCTCGCCATGCCGCGATGTCGTTGGGTTTCACAAACGTGGTCTCGATGCCAAAGCGGCTCAGCGTGTAGTGCAGCAAGTTGTGCGAACCGCCATACAGTGCCGTGCTGGCCACGATGTGCGATCCCGCGCCCATGAGCGTGGCAATCGTCAAATGCAAGGCCGCTTGGCCGCTGGCTGTGGTGATCGCACCGATGCCACCTTCGAGTGCGGCCACGCGTTGCTCCAGCACCGCATTGGTGGGGTTGCTGATGCGGCTGTAGACATGGCCCGCGCGTTCGAGGTTAAAAAGAGATGCCGCATGGTCGCTGGACTCGAACACAAACGAGGTGGTCAAGTGAATAGGCACCGCGCGTGCGCCCGTGGTTGGGTCGGGTGCGGCGCCTGCGTGCAAGGCGAGCGTGTCAAAACTGGGGTCGGTGTAGCCGGGCATGGTTTCCTCGGGTGTTTTGTCAGATTCCTGCCAGCTATTGTGGGCTATATTTAAAGCATTACAGGAGGAGACATACCATGAAAGTCAGCGATATTTTGCGCGTCAAAGGCCAGGACGGCGGCACTTTGTTCACCATCGATCCAATGGAGGCATTGGCAACGGCGGTCAGCATCATGGCTGAAAAAGACATGGGCTCACTCTTGGTGATGGAGCATGGCGATTTGGTCGGCTTGCTGACCTTTCGCGAAGTCATTCAAGCCTTGAGCCGCAATGGCGGCACCTTGGGCGACTTCACCGTGCGCAGTGCCATGGATGACCATCCCCTCACGTGTTCGCCCGAAACTGACATCGACGAAGTGCGTCGCATGATGTTGGGCAGTCACGCCCGTTACATGCCCGTCATTAGCAATCGTCAGTTGCAAGGCGTCATCAGCTTCTACGATGTGGCCAAATCGGTGGTGGACAGCCAAAACTTTGAGAACAAAATGCTCAAGGCCTACATCAAAGACTGGCCAAGCGGCACGCCAGACCCAGACGACAAGTGATCTGGGCAGCTTCGTGGTGGTGGGATAATCTCACCCCATGAGCGGCAATACCTTCGGAACCCTTTTCACTGTCACCAACTTTGGTGAATCCCACGGCCCAGCCATCGGTTGCGTGATCGACGGCTGCCCTCCGGGCATGTCGCTGTGCGAGGCCGACATTCAGGTCGAACTCGACCGTCGGCGCCCCGGCACCAGTCGTCATGTGACGCAACGCAGCGAACCCGACCAAGTGCAGATCTTGTCGGGCGTGTACGAAGGCAAGACCACCGGCACACCCATTGCGTTGTTGATTCAAAACACCGACCAGCGCAGCAAAGACTACGGCAACATTTTGCAAACCTTCCGCCCTGGTCACGCGGACTACACCTATTTCCAAAAGTTCGGCATTCGCGACCCACGCGGTGGCGGCCGTTCGTCTGCCCGTTTGACGGCGCCCACCGTGGCCGCTGGCGCCGTGGCCAAGAAGTGGCTCAAAGAAAAATTTGGCACCACCTTCCACGGTTGCATGACGCAGCTGGGCGAGATGACCATCCCCTTCGAGAGCTGGGACCATGTGAGCCATAACCCGTTCTACGCACCTTGCGCAGACGTGCAAGCCTTTGAAGACTACATGGACAGCCTTCGTAAAGCGGGCGATTCTTGTGGCGCACGCATTCGTGTGGTGGCCAGTGGCATGCCCGTGGGTTTGGGGCAACCGATTTACGACCGCATTGACGCCGATATCGCCTACGCCATGATGGGCCTCAACGCCGTCAAGGGCGTGGAGATCGGTGCGGGCTTCGCCAGCGTGGCGCAACGTGGCACGACGCATGGTGACTCGCTCACGGCAGCAGGCTTTCGGACCAATAACTCGGGTGGCGTGTTGGGCGGTATCAGCACGGGCCAAGACTTGGACGTGAGCATTGCCATCAAACCGACCAGCTCCATCTTGAGCCCGCGTGAGTCCATTGATCAAAACAGCCAAGCCACCGAGGTGGTGACCAAGGGCCGTCATGACCCATGCGTGGGTATCCGTGCCACACCGATTGCCGAGGCCTTGTTGGCTTTGGTGGTGATGGACCACGCCTTGCGCCACCGCGCCCAATGCGGCGATGTACAGGTGACGATGCCGGCCATCCCCGGTCACATCGGTGCGTAACGACACCCAAGCGCATTCGACTCACGCGCTTTCCCGTTTTCAACTGTTCCCATTTGCAGCGTTGTCTGCGAGCTACTTTGCGCACATTGGGTTTTTCAATCCGTACCTGCCGTTGTGGCTCAAAGACTTGGGCTTTTCCATCACGCTCATTGGCTTGCTCACGGCCGTGCAAGCCGCCACGCGTGTGCTGGCCCCCTATGGCTGGGGCTGGTTGAGTGACCACACGGGCGAACGCGTGAAGCTGTTGCGCTTTTGCGCAGGGGCTGCCTTGATTTTCTCCGCGGGCTTGTTGGTGCAAGGCGGCGTGGCGTGGATCGCGCTGGTGTTGTTGTTCATGTTCATTCATACCAGCGCCATGATGCCCATGAGCGAAGCTGCCTTGGCACATTTGGTCAGCACTGAGCAGGGGTTTGACTCGCGTCGGTATGGCCGTGTGCGTTTGTGGGGGTCACTCGGGTTTTTGGTCACGGTGTTTGTGGCCGGCGCGTGGTTTGAAGCGCAAGGCATGCAGAGCTTCCCCGTCTGGGCGGTTGGTTCTTTGCTGGCCCTGAATGTGAGTGTGTGGTGGTTACCCAACCGCAAAGAAGTCGCGCACCACGACCAAGCCCGCCCTCCCGTGTTGTCTGTGTTGCGTCAAAGCAAGGTGCAGTGGTTTTTTGCCACGGTGTTTTTTCATGTGCTGTCGCACATTGGCATCTATGTATTTTTCTCGCTCTACCTCGATGAGCTCGGTTACAGCAAAACCATGATCGGTGTTCTGTGGGCTGTGTCCGTGGCCGCGGAGATCGTGTGGTTCTTCACGCAAAGTCGGTGGTTGCCCAAATTCAGTTTGTCGATGTGGATGTTCATTTGCGCGGCTGCCATGGTGCTACGCATGGTGCTCACCACCTGGGCCGCGGAGTGGTTGTGGGCTTTGCTGTTTGCGCAGTTGTTGCATGCACTCACCTTTGCCACGCAGCACACGGCCTGCATTGCGTTGTTATCGCATCATTTTCCTGGACGTCTGCGTGGCAGGGGACAGGCCTTGTATGCCTCCATTGGCTATGGCGTACCGGGTGTGTTGGGCGCTTTAGGCGGCGGTGCGCTGAGCGAGGCGTATGGCTTGTCGTCTGTTTATGCGTTGTCTATCGCCACCGCCGTGATGGCTTGTGCTTGCGCGTGGCAGTGCACGAGACTCAATCAAAGGCCCTGACGATCCACCGCGACGCGTGGCTTGGGGAGCAGAAATTGCTTGGAATGCTGTGAGACCCAATGGTGAAGGGGGACTTCTGCCTTTTCATGCAAAAACAAACCAAGCCCCACGCTACAAAACCAAGCAAAGGCCGTCACTGCAAACGCAGTGGTGGGATCGTAAAAGTGGCTGGTGTTCCACATGGCGCTGAACAGCACAATCACGCCAAAGTGCGTCAAGAACAGCACGTAAGCGCTGTTGGACAATCGATGCACCACACGCTTCATCGGCGTCCAGCGCGGCAAACTTTTGGGTTTGATGGCCAGCCACACGGCGGTTGCCAGTGCCAGTGAGAGTCGGGTGCGGTACTCCAACCATAAAGCGCCGATGGCCATCAAGGCGGTAAGCCAAAACACCGTGCCATCAAATTTGGATCGTTTCGACCAAGCGGCCAACACACCCAAGCCATAAGCGGCAAAGAAATAGATGGCCCAGATGTCGAGCGCATCCACACGGTTGAATTGCCACATCGATGCGATGCACAGCAATGCCACACCGATGGACAAGCGTTTGTGGTCGGTAGTTTGCAAACTGTGGCACAACAAAATCAGCACCATGTAGAGCTGGAAGTCCACCGCCACATACCAAGCCCCGCTCGAGAGCGCTTCAAAGCCCAGCAGGTCGTTTGCCAATAAGCCGTGCGCTAAGAATTGCCAAACCGTGGGCACACTTGGCAACCAACTGGCGTGAATCGTGGTGCGTGACACGCTGACCGCGAAGCTGATGAGCGCCAAAGCCAAGATATAAAAGGGAACCAATCGCAAATAGCGTTTGATGATCAGAAGGAGGGGGTGCGTGATGGGTTTGTTCATCACCGATTGGCCCGCCAAAAAGCCACCCACGACCAAAAATACTTGTACCGCCAAACGTGCGCTGTGATACAGCCAATCGATCAAGTGCGGCCATGACAAATTCATGGTATCGGCCATCGGGCCATAGGCTGACAGGTGATGCCAGACGATGAACTGCGCCGCCACGACTTTCAAAACATCAACAGTGAATGAGCGTTCTAGCAAAAGAATTTATTCTGGGTTGGGTTTAGTCTTTGGGCCGGAAGCTGATGAGCAAGGGCGAATGCACGCGGCCATCGGTGTCGCGTGGCAAGATTTCGGTTTTGTCGATCGCTTTGAGCACGGCGTTGTCCCAAGCGGTGTTGCCACTCGACTTGACGAGCTTGCGGCTGACGATGGTGCCGTCTGGCGCGCAACGCACTTCGACTTCAGCAGCGGGGTTGCCGACCACATCATCACCAAACGTGATGTTGGGTTTGATCCGCGCACGGATGCGGCCGCCATAGCTGTCCGATGGGCCTGAGGCTTTCATGGCGGTGCCCGTGGCGTTTTCGCTGCCGCTGGCTCCTGCAAGGCCGGCGATGCGTTTCATGTTTTCTTTGCGGATCGCATCCAGCTTTTTAGCGTCTTCAGCGGAAGCTTTGTTGTCTTTTTGTTCTTGTTGCTTCTTCGCTTCTTTATCTTTGCGCTCCTTCTCGGCGCGCTCTTTTTCTTTACGCTCTTTGTCCTTGCGCTCTTCTTCTTTTTTCGTCTCTAGTTTTCGCTTGTCTTCTTCGGCTTTGAGTTTGGCCTTTTTCTCTTCGGTCTTCTTCAGCTCTTCCTTGCGCTTGTCTTCATCGCGCTTGGCTTCTATTTTTTTCTCTTCTTCCACCTTGCGTTTTTTAGCTATGGCAATCTCTGCATCGCGGTTGGGTGCTGCAGGCTCTGGTGGCTTCACCACCGGCTTGGGGGTTGGCTCTGGTTTAGGCGCGGGTGGTGGTGGGGGCGCTTCGATTTCGACCAACTTGGGTGCAGCGGCCATCGGCACTGCCGACCACAACTCGGCCTCGACCGACAGGCTGTTGTCTTGCTTCCACTGAATGCCAGCGGTGAGCGCCACGAGGAGGAGGGCGTGCACCACCAAAGACGCACCCACTGAACGGCTCGTTCCATCCGGAGGCGGAGGTGCAAATTCAAGATGCTTGGTTTGTGCGCTCATGACTCAAACAGAAAATCAATCCACCAACTGAACCGACAGGCCCACGCGTTGCACGCCCGCGCGTTGCAAGGTGTCCATGGCCTTCACCACGGTTTCATACTTGATGGTTCGGTCTGCCGTGATCACCACGGGCCCTTGTGAGGTTTCGCCCTGCAGTTCGCGTACATCTCGTGCCAAGCCCGTCAGGGTGCTGCTGATCGTTTTGGCGACCGTGCCTGTGCTTTTCACGGTGATGCGCTCTTCCTTGCTGATTTCGATGTGAATCACTTGGTCCGGCACCGTGGATGCTTTGCCCACACTGGGCAAATCAATCACGCTGGGGGAAATGAGCG
This sequence comes from uncultured Burkholderiales bacterium, assembly GCA_903856995.1. Taxonomy (GTDB): domain Bacteria; phylum Pseudomonadota; class Gammaproteobacteria; order Burkholderiales; family Burkholderiaceae_C; genus Limnohabitans. Next base: position 6,881 of record CAIODK010000235.1, on the reverse strand, counting down.
GTGCGGTCACCATGAAGATGATGAGCAAGACCAACATCACGTCAATGAAAGGCACCATGTTGATGTCGTTCATGGCGCGGCGGCCACGACCCGAGCGAGGAGTGATAGAAGCCATGCTGCGTCTCCGGCTTAGTGGGCCATCGTGCTGGCGCTGACGTTGCGCTGCAAGATGTTGCTGAATTCTTCGATGAAGGTTTCCAACTTGATGGACACGCGGTCAATGTCGCGTGAAAAGCGGTTGTAGGCCAACACGGCTGGAATCGCGGCGAATAAACCAATGGCTGTGGCCACCAGAGCTTCGGCAATGCCGGGCGCGACTTTGGCGAGGGTCACTTGTTGCATGCCAGCCAAACCCGTGAAGGCATGCATGATGCCCCATACCGTGCCAAACAAGCCGACATAAGGGGACACCGAGCCTACGGAGGCAAGCATCGACAAGTTGGATTCAATCGCATCCATCTCGCGTTGGTAGCTCGCGCGCATGGCGCGGCGTGCACCGTCCATCAAAGCGCTGCTGTCGTTGATGCGGCGTTCACGAAGTTTTTGGTATTCGCGCATGCCACTGGCGAAGATGCGTTCCATAGGCCCCGAGCTCTTGGCATTTTGTGCCGCAGCGGCGAACAACTCGTTCAAGCTGGTGCCAGACCAAAAGTCGCGCTCGAACTCTTCGTTGAGTTCTTTGATGCGTTTGATAGAGCCCATTTTTCGAAAAATCACGGCCCAACTGGTGATGGAAACGCCCATCAGCATTAGCACCACAACTTGCACGACCCAACTGGCGTTGAGCAACAAATGAACGATGGAAAAGTCTTGTGTCATGTCAGGCATTCCAATACAGAAGAGGGGATTCTCGCAGGCTTCATGGTGGCGGCATCGACCCAACCAATACGAATCGTGCCTTCGCAAAGCAAAGTTTCACCAAGCCAGGCTTGTTGGGCGATGACGAGGCTGGCGCGGCCACCTTCTGCCATGCTGGCGGTGACGCGGAGCACGTCGTCGAGTTTGGCGGGGCGGTGGTATTTGACGGTGGTTTCACTCACCACAAACATGCCACCGGTTGCCTCGCGCAGCGCGTGTTGGCCGATGCCGAGTGCGCGCAGCCACTCGGTACGGGCGCGCTCAAAGAACTTAAGGTAGTTAGCGTAGAACACGATGCCACCGGCATCGGTGTCTTCCCAGTAAACGCGGATGGGGTGTTCAAAAACGGTGCGCATGGGTTAGCCCAACAAGGTTTGCAAACGGGACGCCGCGGCTTGCAACTCTGGCAACGAGCGGGCGGTGGAGAGGCGCACAAAGCGCGAGGTGTCGGCGTGGCCAAAGTCGCGCCCAGGGGTAATGGCGAGGTTGGTTTGGCGCATCACTTCAAAGGCGAAGTCCCAGCTGCCTTTGACGCCCAGTTTGTCAGCCGCTGCCGTGCAGTCGGCCCATGCGTAAAACGCACCATCGGGCATCACGGGCACGGTCAAGCCCAGCGCGTTGAGGGCGGGCACAAAGTAGTCGCGGCGAGCTTTGAATTCGGTGCGGCGGCGTTCGTACTCAGCCATGCTCTCGGCTTCAAAGCATGCCAGTGCGGCGTGCTGCGCGATGGTGCTGGCACAGATGAATAGGTTTTGCGCCAATCGCTCCATCACTGGCACCAAGGCATCGGGTACCACCAGCCAGCCCAAACGCCAGCCCGTCATGTTGAAGTATTTGCTGAAGCTGTTGATGCTGATGATCTGGTCGTCGATGCCGAGTGCCGATTGGCCAAACTCAGCGTCGTAGCTCAGGCCCAAATAAATTTCGTCAATCAACGTGGTGCCACCTCGGTGCGACACCTCGTTGTGAATGGCGCGCAGCTCGTCGGGGTGGATGGAGGTGCCGGTTGGGTTTGATGGGGAGGCCAATAAGACGCCACGTGTCTGTGGCGTCCAATGCGCACGCACTTGTTCCGCACTGAGCTGAAAACGCTGTTCTGCGGTGGTCGGCACTAGCACGGCGCGGCCTTCAGCTGCACTCACAAACTGACGGTTGCAGGGGTAGCTGGGGTCGGGCATCAGCACGTCATCGCCTGCCTCAATCAAGGCCAAGCATGCCAACTGCAGCGCGGCAGAGGCACCTGCGGTGATGACGATGCGCCGTGCTGGCACATTCACGCCAAAACGTGTGCTGTACCAAGCGCTGATGTGCTCGCGTAACTCTGGGATACCCAGCGCCGGCGTGTATTGCGTGACACCGTCGTACACGGCCCGTGCGGCCGCTTCTTGTACCAAGGGCGGTGCGGTGAAATCGGGCTCGCCGATGTTCAAGAAAATCATGGGCGCATCGGTATGCGCCACCAAGGCTGCGCGTTCAGCCGCTGCTTTGGCGACTTCCATCACATAGAAAGGTTCTATGCGCTGAGCGCGCTGTGCGATCTTCATCATTCGTGGCGCGGTTTGCCTTTGGCTCGGTCTGCCTGCACTTCGAGGGTGCGCAACTGAGGTGCTAAGCCGTTGAGCACACCGTTCACATACTTGTGGCCATCGGTGCCGCCAAATGATTTGGCGAGCTCGATGTATTCGTTCATCACCACGCGCCATGGCACGTCGATGCAGTGCTGAAATTCATATGCCCCCATCCACATCACCGCGTGTTCAATCGGGGAGATTTCGTTGAACTTGCGATCGAGCAGGGGTTCAATTAAAGCGTCCAATATTTCGCGTTGTTCGATGCAGCCATACAGCAGTGCGTCGTAATGCACAGAATCAGATTTGTTGAAGCCGCTCAAGTCGCGGGTAAACAGATCAATGTCGGCAGCTTCATTTTGGCCGACCAAGAATTGGTAGAGGCCTTGCAAGGCAAACTCACGCGAGCGACTACGCCCAGATTTGGCAGCACTCTTGCGTGGCACTTTTTCTTCTGTTTTCAAGGTGTTCTCGCTCATGCCAATTTCTCCAGCAACAGGGCCATTTCTACGGCTACGCGTGCAGCGTCACGGCCTTTGTCGGATTGACGGGCCACAGCTTGTGCCAAGTCTTCGGTGGTGATGATGGCGTTGGCGATGGGAATGTGATAGTCCATGGCCACACGGGTGACGCCCGCGCCGGATTCGTTGGCGACCAATTCAAAGTGGTAGGTCTCGCCACGGATGATGCAGCCCAACGCGATGAGCGCGCTGAACGGTTCTGGGTCTTCAATTTGCGCGAGCGCTTGCAAGGCCAGCGGCACTTCGAGAGCGCCTGGCACATGCACGTGGGTGATGCGGTCGTCCGCCACGCCCATCGCTTTGAGTTCGGCGATGCAGGCGGTGGCCAATGCGTGGGTGATGTCGTCGTTGAAGCGTGCTTGGACGATGCCAATTTTCAGCGCGCTGCCGTCTAGCGTGGTGGTGGATGCGAGGTTAGAGACAAACATAGTTTTTATTCTTTGATGGTTTTATTCTTTGGACAGGTAGCCCGTGATTTCAAGTCCGTAGCCCGTCATGCTGGGCATGCGGCGGGGGTTGCCCATGAGGCGCATTTTTTGGACGCCGCAGTCGCGCAAAATTTGCGCGCCCACACCGTAGCTGCGCAGGTCCATGCGGCCGCGTTCGGGGCCGTGCGCGGAGCGAGCTGTGCCGTCGAATTGCGAGAGCAGTTGTTCGCCACTTTCGCCGCAATTCAGCAACACCACCACGCCTGTACCTTCCGTGCTGATGCGTTGCAGCGCCGCGTCCAAGCCCCATGAGTGCATGACGCGGTTGGGTTCGAGGGCGTCGAGCACGGACAGCGGCTCGTGCACGCGGGCCAGCACTTCGTTCTCAGCGCCCCATGCGCCTTTGACGAGCGCCATGTGCACAGCGCCGCTGGTCATGTCTTTGTAGGCGTTGGCCGTGAACTCGCCGTGCGCGGTGTGCATGGTGCGAGAGCCCACTTTGTGCACCAACGATTCGTTGCGGCTGCGGTAGGCAATGAGGTCGGCAATGGTGCCGATCTTCAAGCCGTGTTCGGCCGCAAAAATTTGCAGATCAGGCAGACGGGCCATGGTGCCGTCGTCTTTCATGATTTCGCAAATCACGGAAGAGGCCGAGCAGCCGGCCATGGCGGCCAAGTCGCAGCCCGCTTCGGTGTGGCCTGCGCGCATGAGCACACCACCGTCGACGGCTTGCAGGGGGAAGACGTGGCCGGGCTGCACCAAGTCGGTGGGAAGGGTGGCCTTAGCCACGGCCACTTCGATGGTGTGTGAGCGGTCAGCGGCAGAGATGCCCGTGGTGACGCCCTCAGCGGCTTCGATGGAGATCGTGAATGCAGTACTGAACACCGTGCCGTTGCTAGCCGCCATGGGTGGCAACTTCAGATATTCGCAGCGTTCGCGGGTGAGTGTGAGGCAGATCAAGCCGCGGCCAAAACGGGCCATGAAGTTGATGGCTTCGGGGGTAACGTGGTCAGACGCCAACACCAAGTCACCTTCGTTCTCGCGGTCTTCTTCGTCCACCAAAATGACGATGCGACCTGCCTTCATGTCGGACACGATGTCTTCGACGGGGGAAATGTTGACAGGCGCTTGGCCTGTTGCGTTGGCGGTACTCATGCGTTGACTTTCAATGAAGCAGCGTCGCCCAGCGAAGCGTCAACACGCAACATGCGTTCAACGTAGCGGGCAACCGTGTCAATTTCGAGGTTCACCGTGCTACCCGTTTTGAGCGAGCCCAAAGCGGTGTTGTCCACGGTGTGAGGGATGAGGTTGATGCTGACTTCAGTGCCGCGCAAGCCCAGTGGGCCGTCGGCATTGAAGAAGTCTTGCACCTGGTTGACCGTGAGGCTAACCCCATTGATGGTGATGGAACCCTTGTAGGCCAAGTACTTGGCTAGGTCGGTGGGGGTCATGATGCGCAGCTCCCAGCTCTCGCCGATTTGCGCAAAGTGGCTCACATGGCCGATGCCGTCCACATGGCCCGACACGATGTGACCACCTAAGCGGTCGTGGGCACGCAATGCTTTTTCAAGGTTGACGCGGCCCAGCGCTGCCAAGCCACTGGTGCGAGCCAGAGATTCAGCAGAGATGTCGATGGTGAAGGTGTGTGTGCTCGGGTCGAAGCTGGTGACGGTCATGCAAGCGCCGTTGAGCGCGATGCTGTCCCCCAGTGCGACGTCGTCGAGATACCCAGCCGGCGCCTGCAGTGTGAGACGCTTGCCGTGGTTTAAAGAGCTACCCAGGTCGTGGACAGCGGTGATGCGCCCCACGCCGGTGATGATTCCGGTGAACATGAGGGGTATTTTGGCAGGTTTACGTGCTGCTTACCGCCCAAGGCGAGCCAATATCCGTAAATCAGGACCAATTTGTGTCACTTCGTGAAACGTGAGTGCTTTTGCTTCACTCAAACGGGTGAGCGGCCCCAAATTTGTCATGCCTCGTCCTTGGCCTATCAACTGTGGCGCGAGGTAGGTGAGCAGTTCGTCCACCAAGTCGTCACGGAGTAGCGAACCATTGAGTTTGTGGCCTGCTTCTACATGCACCTCGTTGATTTGCTTTTGGCCTAAGTCTTTGAGCATGGCCGCGAGGTCCACCTTGCCGCTGGGGTTGGGCAGGCAAATGACGTGTGCGCCTTTCGCCTCTAACGCCGTGCGGCGCTCGGGGTGGTCTACCGCGCAGTAAATCCAGACGGCGCGTTGTGGCGCAAACAGTTTGGCAGTGAGCGGCGTTTCGAGCTGGCTGTCCATCACCACCAGCGTGGGCTGGCGTGGTGTGGGTATGGAACGCACGTCAAGCCGTGGGTCGTCTTCCAACACGGTGCCAATGCCAGTGAGCACCGCGCAAGCGCGGGCGCGCCATGCGTGGCCATCGTCACGCGCAGGGGCCGAGGTGATCCATTGGCTCACGCCGTTGTTGAGTGCGGTTTGGCCGTCGAGGGACGCAGCGATTTTCATGCGTACCCACGGCGTGCCTTGGGTCATGCGTTTGAAAAAACCGATGTTGAGCTCTTGGGCCTCTGCACCGAGCAAGCCCACATCCACCTGCACGCCTGCGGCACGTAAACGCGCAATGCCTTGACCAGTTACCTGAGGGTTGGGGTCGTTCACGGCCACCACCACACGGGCCAAGCCTGCGTGAATGAGCGCATCGCAGCAAGGGCCGGTTCGGCCTTGGTGGCTGCAGGGCTCTAGCGTCACATAGGCGGTTGCACCTTTGACATCGTTGTTTTTGGTTTGCGCATCACGCAAGGCCATGACCTCGGCATGTGCCTCGCCCGCACGTTGGGTGTGGCCGCTGCCGAGCACCTTGCCGTCAGCACGGACGATGATGCAGCCCACGCGGGGGTTGGGCGTGGTCAAAAACAAAGACTCACGGGCCAAGGCCAAGGCGAGCGTCATGTAGGGGGTGTCGTGCGCAGAAAAACTCATGCCGCAATTATGAATGGCTTGGCTTGGCTTATCGACTCCAGCACTGAGCCGCTGTTTGGCTAGCGCCTTGGACGCCGCGCACCCCCAGGTGGTTGAGCGTGAAGGTTGCACAGGCATCGGAAGTTTGAATCCCCACAGGCGTCGCGCTGAGCGTGAAGCTTTGCGCGCTGCTGGTGACGCTCATCTTGTAACGCTGACCTTCAACTTGCAGCACGCTGGCGGGTACATCGCCAGTGACGGGGTAGCTGCCGTTGGCGCTGGCGGCGCGCTCTAGCCAATGCGCGGCTTGTAGCAAGGACACACGCGCTTGTGCGCGTTGGCTGCGCACGATCAAGTTTTGGTAGCTGGGCCACGCAAGACTGGCAAGTGTGGCCACGCAGGCCAGCGCGATGAGTAGTTCGATGAGTGTGAAACCTTGAGAGGAATGGTTGTGTTGCATGGTGCCCATTAATCGTGCAGTACATGCCAGCTGTGCCATTGGCCTGTGTTGGCGGTGAGGCTGTTGCGCGCCCAGATGGTTTGAATCACGGTGCTGCTGCC
>CAIODK010000234.1 GCA_903856995.1 uncultured Burkholderiales bacterium | reverse complement strand
TCGTCATAGCTCAGTGCGAAGTTGACGTTTCTCAACTGGCTGCGTAGCAATGGATAGCTGATGTCCCAGCCGCGTGTGAAGGCTGTGCCGTTGGGGTTGAGCAAAGCAAACTCATCGGTGATGACGCGGTAGTTCAGATTGGATGCATGCAGGCCCGCACGCCAATCGCTGTAGCCCACTGGCACGGTGTAGCCCACGCGTTGGTAGTTGGTGCCTTGGGTTTTGAGTGCGTTGATGGTCAGTGCATCGCCGATGCGTGCAGGGCTGTTCAGGCTGAGGTTGACGCTCAAGCGGTCAGTGCCTGTGCTGCGTGAGCCTTGGTTGTCAACCGATGCATTGCCTGTGAGCAACGCATCGTCAACGACGGATAGGCCTAGGTTGGTTTCGCCATCGCGTTGGCCTTCGATCAAGTTGCCAGCCACGCTAACGCCAGGCAAATCGTCGAGCAAGAGCAGGGTGCGGTCAATGTCATCGGCGTGCAAGGGCTGGCCTTTGATCAAGCTGGCTTCAGCCATCTTGATCAAGCGAGATGGCTCGATACGCTCTGGAGTTGCACCTTGTAAAGATGCTCCACCAAAAATGGCTTCGACGATTTGTAGCGTGACCACGCCACCCTCGATCGCTTGCTTGGGCAGGAAAGTTCGCACCGTCCATCCCGCTTCGCGGTAAGTTTCGGTCAAAGCATCTGTTGCTTGTTTGAGTTGAGCAAGTGTGAGCGAGCGGTTGGTAAACGAAGCCAACGCGGTGTTGAGCGTGTCGTTGCTGAGCAACGTGTTGCCCACAAATTTGAAGCTGTGCACTTGCACCGTGGCTTCATTGGGGGGCGTGACTGGGGTGGGCTTGGTCCTGCTGCGTTTTAGGGCGGGGGCTTTTTTGGGTGTTTTGAGTTCTTGCTCTGTTTGGCGCAAGAGCGAGCCAGCATCAACCGTCGGGCCGGCGGCATGTGCAGAAAGGGCGAGCACCGCCATGGCAGAACAAAGAAGTGCAATGCGGCTTGGTTTGAAGGCAGATGGGGTCATGGTACTGGGCAAGTAGAAACCAGCCACCATTGTTGAAAAACCAGCGTTTGTTTTATTACAGCAAACTACAAAACGTAACTTTTGTTTTAAATAATATCAATGCGTGTTGTTAATTGATAGCCGATGTTGCGCAAAGACTCAATCACCAAGCCCTCTGCGCCTGCATCGGTGAGCTTTTTGCGCAGGCGCACCATGCGCACAGCAAGGCTTGATTTGAAGGACTCGTCGACTTCTAGTCCCAGCAAGTCTGCAAGTTGCCATGTCTCTAAACGCCCTGCGGGGGCGCGTGCCAGAGCGGTCAACACGATGGCTTCTTGCGCCGTCAGCTTCACGGTGCTTTGTCGGCCTTGAAGCTCGAGCTTGTTGAGTGTCAAGCCTTCGGGCGTGAGGTGTTTGAGTGTGGCCATTCTGCGGCGCGAAAAACTACGCAGTGCAGCCGCCAACTCTGGCAACGAAATGGGCTTGGTGAGGTAGAGGTCTGCACCACAGTCGTAGCCGCTGAGTTTGTCGTCCAGCGCCGAGCGTGCGGACACGATGATGATGCCCACCAGTGGGTGCGCTTTGCGAACGCGGCTGGCCAAGCTCAGGCCATCTTCCCCGGGTAGGTTGATGTCAATCAAAAACGCATCGGCATGGTCGCTGCCGGCTTGGTCTTCCAGCTCTTCTGCGCATGAGAGCGCGGTGACGCGGTGGCCGTCTTTGCGCAAGGCTTTGCAGAGCAAGGTGCGCAAGTCGTTGTTGTCTTCAACGACGACGAGGTTCAGATGGGGATCCATACCTTGAACCTCACATTGAGATCGTCGGGCTCATAACGACAGGTGCCGCCCAACAAGGTGCAAATGCTGCTGACGAGAAACAAGCCCAAGCCAGTGCCAGAGATCGACTTGGCACCCGGGCTTCGGTAGTACTTATGGAACAACTTTTCTGCATCCGGCCATGAGGCGATGCCAGGTCTGTTGGTGACTGAGATGGCCAAGCCAGCGACGCCGTTGTCGTTGGGTTGCGCATCGACACTCAGATGAATGGGCTGTTCAGGATCGCCATAACGCGTGGCGTTATCGATCAAGTTGTTCAACACAATGCGCAAGCATTGGTAATCGGTATGAATCGTTGTGATGGGGGTGTTAAAGGTCAGCTCAAGGCGTCGCTCGGTGCTGGGGTCTTGCTCTACCAAGTCATCGATGAGTTCGACCAAGTCAACCTTGTGCTTTTGGATGGTGATCCGTCCATCTGACAAACGGTCCGCATTCATGCATCGATCGAGCACGTTGCGAATGATGGTGACGTTGCGGCTGACGTAGGCTTTGGCGTCGTCGTCCTCAGACGTTTGTTGTGCAAGGTCGATCACGGCGAGCGGGTTTTTCAGCTCATGCATGAGCATGGTGAGCAGTTGGCTTTGCTCTTCTCTGCGAATTTTTTCGAATTCAATTTGTTTGGTCGAGAGCATCAGAGCTTGCTCATATTGTGTGTTGGCCCTGCGAATTTGGTTGGCGCGCAGCTGCATCAAGATAGTCATGCCTAAGCCAGAAACTAGGCCGTAATACACAAGGCCATTGGCGGCGAATTCATTGCCGGCGACCTTGCCTAGGTAGGGTAGAACGGTAGCCACCAGCAAGGTGGTGATGGTGAAGTAGTAGCCCACGACAAATTTCTTTTTCAACAGCGCGGGTGATTTGAGTTGGCGTAGTTTTTTGTCATCGATAAAAATCCACGCCATGCACAGCATGGTCACGACCCCAGTGCCTGTGAGCGTCATATTGGTTCTGAGTGCCAAGTTGGTTTGACCAAGGCTTAGCAAGGTGATGCAGGTGGCAGACCACAGTAGCAAACCGCGAAAGACGTTCTTGACCCAACGCGGTGGATCATATTTTTCTAAAAACTTAATTTCGACCCAAAACGAAAATCCTGTGACACCCAACACCATCCAGTTATAGGCCACATCCAGTTGTTGGGCATCGAACCAATCGCCTAATAAATAACGGTGGAAGCCAAAAAAGGAGGCCGTGTAGAAGAGGTATAACGCGTTGCGAACGACGAACACAGCGTACAAAAACTCTCGGTCATTGACCCAGTTGATCAAAACCATAAGCATGAATATGGCCGTGAGTGACAGTACACCGTAGTAGGTGAGCATCAGCCGTTGCTCGTCCTTTTGCATGTCTTCGCTGGACAGCGCTTCGATGAGCATCATGCTGGTGCTGTTGGCTTTTAAGCGAAGCCAAATGGTGCGAGGTTGACTACCGGATGGAATCACAAAGGTGTGCGACAACGACTTATATTCTTCGTTTTTGT
>CAIODK010000233.1 GCA_903856995.1 uncultured Burkholderiales bacterium | reverse complement strand
GTATTGTGTATCCATTGGATGCGCGGTTTTTGGTGAGTCCATGTTCGCACGCCAAACCGATGCATCCAAGATTGCACTGGCCGCTTTGGTCGCTTTTTCGCGCACGAACCATCTGCCTTGGATTGATTGCCAACAAAACACGCGTCACTTGGCCTCTTTAGGGGCCATTGAAATACCTCGGACTGAATTTCTTCAGAAGATGCGTCAATTAGGTATGTTGCATCCTCCCGAATGGACGTTCAATCCTGCATACTGGTCCGCACTCCTCTAGCTAAAGACCGCGTCATGACAAATGCCCGCGATTTACCTTTTCAAACCGTTCAGTTTTATGCGACGGCGCCCTACCCTTGCAGCTATTTACCTGCCAAAACGGCGCGCTCACAAGTGGCAACACCTAGCCACCTCATCAACAATGACGTCTATGCAGACTTGGTCAAGGAAGGTTTTAGGCGCAGCGGGTTGTTCACTTATCGACCCTATTGCGATGGCTGCAATGCCTGCATGGCGTTGCGAGTAGATGTTCAAGCCTTCGAGCCCAACCGAAGTCAACGCCGTGCTTGGAAACGCCACCAACACCTACAAGTACAGATTTTAAAACTGGAATTCAATGCTGAGCACTATTCGCTTTACTCCCGCTACCAATCCATGCGTCATGAGGGTGGTGGCATGGACGAAGACAGCATCGAGCAGTACACACAATTTTTACTGAAAAGCAGTGTCAACACACGGCTCATCGAATTCAGAGCCCCCCCCCTTGACCCAGCTTTTTTAGGGGAACTCAAAATGGTCTCTGTGGTGGACCTTCTGGATGATGGTTTGTCTGCGGTTTATACCTTTTATGAACCAGAACCGCACTGCAGTTATGGTACTTACAACGTGATGTGGCAAATTGATCAAGCCCGTCGATTAGACATACCGTTCGCCTATCTCGGATATTGGATTGAAGCCAGTCCAAAAATGCGTTACAAGGCCGACTTCATGCCTCATCAGCGCTTGATCGATGGCAAATGGAAAGTAGTGGATTTCACATGATAAAATGACGATATGCGCAAATCTACCGTTCCTTCAACACCCAATATTCAAGTCATAGAACGGATGTTCGCACTCATCGATGTTCTGGCAACGCGCGAAGAAGCCATGTCACTGAAAGAAATCAGCGAACGCACAGGACTTCATCCATCCACCACACACCGCATTTTGAATGACCTTGCCGTCGGCCGCTTTGTAGACCGCCCAGAAACGGGTAACTACCGACTCGGCATGCGTTTGCTAGAACTGGGTAATTTGGTAAAAGACCGTTTGAACGTGCGCGATGTGGCGTTTCAGCCGATGCGCGAACTGCACAAACTTATTCAACAGCCTGTCAACTTGAGCGTGCGTCAAGGTGATGAGATTGTGTATGTCGAACGAGCCTTCAGCGAACGCTCAGGTATGCAAGTGGTAAGAGCCATTGGAGGACGCGCCCCTTTGCACTTGACCTCGGTTGGCAAATTGTTCTTGGCTATGGATGACCCCCAACGTGTCCGTGCCTACGCGACTCGCACGGGTTTAAGTGGTCAAACCCGAAACAGCATCACGCAATTACCGATCTTGGAGCGTGAGCTCGCCAAAGCACGTCAATACGGTGTGGCACGTGACAACGAAGAGCTCGAATTAGGCGTGCGCTGCATGGCCTCTGGCATCTATGATGATCAAGGCCACTTGGTTGCAGGTTTGTCGATTTCGGCACCTGCCGATCGTTTAGATGAGGAATGGTTGCCCAAGCTTCAGGCGACAACCCAAAGTATTTCTCACGCACTGGGCTACAAAGTCTCAGTGGGTTAACAGCAGTTCTGCCAACAAAAAAGCCAGCAAGAACGCTGGCTTTTTTATGGATTGAGTGACAAAGCTCAAGTTTGAGGCCGAGGGACACTGTGGTTTGTCTCTACCCACTTACGCACACGCTCTGCATCACCAATGCGGCTAAGCTTACCGGCTGAATCCAAGAAGACCATGATCAGCTTGCGACCAGCGACTTTGGCTTGCATCACCAAACATTGACCAGCTTCTGAGATGTAGCCTGTTTTTTGCAAGCCAATATCCCAGTTCGGGTTCTTTACCAAACGGTTGGTGGTGTTGTATTGCAAAGTGCGGTTACCAACCTCAACCTTATAACTAGGCGAAGTAGACAACTCACGCAGGGTTGAGTCGTGATACGCACTCCCAACCAAAGTGGCTAAATCCTTGGCGCTGGATTGGTTTTGGCTAGAAAGACCTGTCGGCTCAATATAACGGGTGTCACGCATTCCCAATTGGGCCGCTTTGGCATTCATCAAACCCACAAAAGAAGGCATGCCACCTGGATAGGTACGGCCTAGGGCGTGCGCAGCGCGGTTTTCGCTGGCCATCAAGGCCAAATGGAGCAACTCACCACGGGTCAATGTGGCACCGACGCGCAAGCGAGAGCTGCTGCCTTTTTCTGTATCCACATCGTCTTGGGTGATGGTGATGGACTCATCCATCGGCAACTTAGCTTCACTGATGATCACGCCTGTCATCAACTTGGTAATGGAGGCGATGGGCAAAATGGCTTGGTCGTTTTTACTGAGCAAAACTTCATGCGTATCTTGATCAATCACATATGCCACGCTTGACTTCAAATCAAGGATGTCATTGGTCGCATGCAAGCCCGCTTTTTGACCGAAGGAAGGTATGACGGGGGCAGCTTTGAAAACTTTGGCACGACGAACATGCGTCTTCACAACGATAGGTTTTGTCTTTTGTACGGTTGGCTTGTTCTGATTCGTTGTCGCTTGTACGTGCATGGTGGACAGCGAGGTCAATAATCCGAGCGAAGTGGCAATCAGTAGTCGTTTCAAGTGGTGTTCCTTAAGCTTGAAAAGCATATTAATTTGCAGTCTACCAAAAAAAGACGCGCAAGATCAAGGACTTGCACGTCTTATTTAACAAAATCGATAACATCGATCAAGTTTTATGATCTAACCTTGTGCCGCGACTCGGTCAGATTTGCTCTGCAACTTGTTTAAGGCGCTCAAATAGGCCTTGGCGGAAGCCACAACGATGTCTGGGTCTGAACCCACGCCATTGACCACACGACCGCTGTTTTGAAGGCGCACCGTCACTTCACCTTGGCTCTCTGTGGAGCCGCTGATGGCGTTGACCGAATAAAGCACCATTTCAGCGCCGCTTTGGACGTGGGACTCAATCGCTTTGAGTGAGGCATCCACAGGGCCATTGCCATCTGAATCAGCTTTGACTTCTTTGCCCGCGACCGTGAACACCACGCTCGCATAGGGACGCTCGCCCGTCTCACTGTGTTGCGATAAAGACACGAAGGCGTATTGCTCACTGGCTTGGCTCACCGACTCTTCGCTCACCAAAGCCAAGATGTCTTCGTCAAAAATCTCACTTTTACGGTCAGCCAATTCTTTGAACTTAGCAAAAGCTGTGTTGATATCGGCTTCGCTTTCCATGTGAACGCCCAAGTCTTCGAGGCGTTGTTTGAACGCATTACGGCCGCTGAGTTTGCCTAACACAATTTTATTGGCGCTCCAACCCACATCTTCCGCGCGCATGATTTCATACGTATCACGCGCTTTGAGCACACCATCTTGGTGAATACCGGAAGCATGCGCGAAGGCATTGGCACCCACAACGGCTTTGTTAGGTTGAACCACAAAACCTGTTGTTTGGCTCACCATGCGGCTAGTCGCCACGATTTGTTTGATGTCGATATTCAAATCAAGGTTGAAATAGTCTTTACGGGTTTTGATTGCCATGACTACTTCTTCTAACGAACAGTTGCCTGCACGCTCTCCCAAACCATTGATGGTGCACTCAACTTGACGTGCCCCACCAATCATGACGCCAGCCAACGAATTAGCCACCGCCATGCCCAAGTCGTTGTGACAATGCACAGACCAAATGGCCTTGTCGCTATTGGGGACGCGCTCACGCAAAGTCTTGATGAAGTTGCCATACAGCTCAGGAATGGCGTAACCCACGGTGTCTGGAATATTGATGGTGGTTGCACCTTCCGCAATCACAGCTTCAACCACGCGACACAAAAAGTCCATTTCACTGCGGTATCCATCTTCAGCGCTGAATTCAACATCACCCACCAAATTACGCGCGAAGCGAACAGACTGCTTCGCCTGTTCAAACACCTGTTCGGGTGACATGCGCAACTTCTTTTCCATGTGCAACGGTGAGGTTGCAATGAAGGTGTGGATACGCGCACTGTTAGCCCCTTTGAGGGCTTCAGCGGCACGACTGATATCACGGTCATTGGCGCGTGATAAAGAGCAAATAGTCGCATCCTTGATGGCAAGGGCGATAGCTTGCACCGCTTCAAAATCTCCATTGGAACTGGCGGCAAAACCGGCTTCGATCACATCGACCTTCAATCGCTCCAATTGGCGCGCAATACGCAGTTTTTCGTCGCGCGTCATGGAAGCGCCTGGCGATTGTTCGCCGTCACGCAAGGTGGTGTCAAAAATGATGAGCTTATCGGTCATGGTCAGGACTCCTAGATTCTTAAAAAACTTGCAACGTTAGGTTTGGCCCCAAAGCAAAAGGCCCGCTGCATGTGCATACGGGCCTTGTGTGGGTTTGCGCGTGCGCTACCAACTCCGCCCGATGGGGGATAGAAGTAGTAGGACTAGCGAAATTTTTTTCATGGCTCGAATTTAGCACAAAGCCAAACCCTTTTCGGTTTGATGTGTCTTATTTGTGCAAACCTGCTTCGTCAGGCTCATCGGTTGACGTGCTGATCATGCTGGTTTGCATCCCTTTTGCACGTCGCCAAGCGTACAGAGCATAGCCGCTCAGACCATAAAACATGAACAAAGCGAACAGCACTATCGGTGGGTGAATGTTGATCACAGCAATGACCAATGCCAACATGACGATCACTGCGAACGGCACGCTCTGCTTCATCTGCACGTCTTTGAAACTGTAGAACGGCACATTTGTAACCATGGTCAAGCCAGAGTACAAGCACATGGCAAACATAGGCCATATCACCTCACTGCCCTGATACCCCATGTCGTTCATCAACCAAATAAAACCCATCACTAAAGCTGCGGCGGCTGGCGAAGGCAAGCCCTGAAAGAATCGACGGTCCACCACAGCTGTGTTGACATTGAAACGAGCCAACCGCAAAGCGGCACAAGAGATGTAGACGAATGCGGCCATCCAGCCCCAGCGCCCGGCTCCTTTTAGGGCCCACTCATAGGAGATAAGAGCGGGGGCCGCACCGAATGACACCATGTCAGCTAGCGAATCCATTTGCTCACCAAATGCACTTTGTGTATTGGTCATACGAGCAACGCGGCCGTCCAAGCTGTCAAGCACCATGGCGCAAAACACACCGATTGCTGCCATTTCAAAACGGTCATTCATGGCCATGACGATGGCGTAAAAACCGCCAAACAAAGCGGCTAATGTGAATAAATTCGGCAGTACATAAATGCCTTTACGAGGCTTGCGCGGCACAAATTCTTCTGTTTGATCTTGTTGTTCTGACATCCGAGTGGTTCCGAAAAGTAGGCTTGCAGTGTAAGCGCTGTGCCCAACGCACGCAAAAACGACAAAGGCCACCGAAGTGGCCTTTGTCGAGGCAAAAAGCTTGTGCTTAGTTGCGGGTTTGATCAACCAACTTGTTTTTGGCAATCCAAGGCATCATGGCGCGCAATTGAGCGCCAACTGTTTCGATTGAATGCTCGGCATTCAAACGACGACGGGCCGTCATGCTTGGGTAGTTGGTTTTACCTTCCAAGATGAACATCTTGGCGTATTCACCAGATTGAATGCGCTTCAACGCGTTGCGCATGGCTTCGCGTGACTTCTCATTGATGACTTCTGTGCCCGTCACGTACTCGCCATACTCTGCGTTGTTAGAGATGGAGTAATTCATGTTGGCGATGCCGCCTTCGTACATCAAGTCAACAATCAACTTCAACTCATGCAAGCATTCGAAGTAAGCCATTTCAGGGGCATAGCCAGCTTCGGTCAAAGTTTCATAGCCCATTTTTACCAATTCAACCGCGCCACCGCACAGAACGGCTTGCTCGCCGAACAAGTCGGTTTCGGTTTCTTCTTTGAAGTTGGTTTCAATGATGCCGCCTTTGCCGCCACCGTTAGCCATGGCGTAGGACAAAGCCAAGTCACGAGCTTTGCCAGACTTGTCTTGGTACACAGCGATCAACGAAGGAACGCCGCCACCTTTGAGATACTCAGAGCGCACAGTATGGCCAGGGCCTTTAGGCGCGACCATGATCACGTCCAAGTCAGCACGTGGGATGACTTGGTTGTAGTGCACGTTAAAACCATGAGCGAAGGCCAAAGTAGCGCCTTGCTTCATGTTGGGGGCGATGTTGTTGTTGTAGACCTCTGGAATGTGTTCGTCTGGCAACAACATCATGACTACGTCGGCCGCTTTCACGGCATCATTGACTTCCATCACGGTCAGACCGGCTTTGCCAACCTTGTCCCATGAAGCGCCGTCTTTACGCAAACCGACGACGACTTTGATGCCGCTTTCGTTCAAGTTTTGTGCGTGGGCGTGGCCTTGCGAACCGTAACCGATGATGGCCACAGTTTTGCCTTTGATCAGGGACAGATCACAATCTTTGTCGTAAAAAACTTTCACAGGGTTCTCCTAAAAAATACTGGGAATGGGTCGAAATTTAAACGCGCAGAATGCGCTCACCGCGGCCAATGCCACAAGCGCCTGTGCGAACAGTTTCTAGAATTGCGCTGCGGTCAATCGCCTCTAAGAACGCATCGTTCTTAGAAAGATCGCCCGTCAGCTCAATGGTGTAGCTCTTTTCCGTCACGTCGATGATGCGACCACGGAAAATATCCGCCATTCGCTTCATCTCTTCACGCTCTTTGCCGACGGCACGTACCTTCACGAGCATCAGCTCGCGTTCGGTGTAGGCACCTTCGGTCAAATCAACGACTTTGACAACTTCAATCAAACGGTTCAAATGTTTGGTGATTTGTTCAATCACCTCATCTGAACCATGCGTTTGAATCGTCATACGCGACAGACTAGCGTCTTCGGTCGGAGCCACAGTTAGTGACTCAATGTTATAGCCACGGGCAGAGAACAAGCCAACCACACGCGACAGCGCGCCGGGTTCGTTCTCGAGCATCAGGGAAATGATGTGTTTCATAGTGTCATCCTTCCCGTTCACAAGTCTTCGCTGCCGAGCAGCATTTCTGTAATTCCCTTACCGGCCTTGACCATCGGGAACACGTTCTCGGATGGGTCGGTGCGGAAGTCCATGAACACCGTGCGGTCTTTGAGCTTGCGTGCTTCACGCAGCGCAGGCTCAACATCCTCTGGACGCTCAATCAACATGCCCACATGGCCATAGGCTTCGGCCAACTTCACAAAGTCAGGCAAAGCATCCATGTAGCTACTGCTGTAGCGGCCTTCGTATTCAATCTCTTGCCACTGGCGCACCATGCCGAGGTATCGGTTATTGAGTGCCACGATCTTGATAGGCGTGTTGTACTGGAAGCACGTCGATAGTTCTTGGATACACATTTGTACCGAACCTTCGCCGGTCACGCAGAACACTTCGCTGTCGGGCTTGGCTAATTTGATGCCCATGGCGTAAGGGATGCCCACACCCATGGTGCCCAAACCGCCAGAGTTGATCCAACGACGTGGCTCATCGAAACCGTAGTACTGTGCCGCCCACATTTGGTGTTGACCAACATCAGAGGTGATGTAGGTGTCTGTGTCTTTGGTCATCTTGTGCAATGTCTCGATGACGTACTGCGGCTTGATAACCTCAGGGTTGCTGTTGTCATACTTCAAGCAGTTGCGCTTACGCCAAGCTTCGATGGTTTCCCACCAGCTACTCAGAGCGCCTGAATCAGGCTTCAAGCCCGATTCTTTGATCATCTCGATCATCTCAACCAGCACATCTTTGACATCGCCGACGATTGGAATGTCCACCTTGACGCGCTTGGAGATACTGGACGGATCAATGTCGATGTGGATGATCTTGCGTTCGTTTTGCGCGAAGTGTTTGGGGTTACCAATAACTCGGTCGTCGAAACGGGCACCAACGGCCAGTAAGACGTCACAGTTTTGCATGGCATTGTTTGCTTCGATGGTGCCGTGCATCCCCAACATACCCAAGAACTTGGGTTGGCTTGCAGGATAAGCGCCCAAACCCATCAAGGTGTGGGTCACTGGGTAGCCCAACATATCAACCAAGGTACGCAACTCTTGAGAGGCGTTCCCCAACAACACACCGCCACCGGTATAAATGTAGGGACGTTTGGCCGCCATCAACAGTTGTAATGCTTTGCGAATTTGTCCGCCGTGGCCTTTGCGCACTGGGTTATATGAACGCATTTGCACTTCGGCTGGGTAGCCTTCGTACGCAGTTTTCTTGAAGGAGACGTCTTTCGGAATATCCACTACCACAGGGCCTGGACGGCCGCTTCTGGCAATGTAGAAAGCCTTTTTCATTGTCAAGGCCAAGTCGCGAACGTCTTTGACCAAAAAATTGTGTTTGACAATGGGGCGCGTGATACCAATGGTGTCGCACTCCTGGAATGCATCCAAACCAATCGCGTGGGTCGGGACCTGACCGGTGATGATCACCATAGGAATGCTGTCCATGTACGCGGTAGCAATGCCGGTCACGGCATTGGTGGCTCCAGGCCCGGACGTGACCAAAGCCACGCCGACGTCACCGGTTGCACGGGCATACCCGTCCGCGGCGTGAACTGCCGCTTGCTCATGGCGAACCAGCACGTGTTGAATCGTGTTTTGGTTGTAGAGCGCGTCGTAAATGTAGAGAACTGAGCCACCGGGATAGCCCCAGATGTGCTTGACGTTTTCAGCTTGTAGCGCCTTCACGAGGATCTCGGCGCCCATCAGTTCTGGTGCTTGACCGCCAGCGGCGGTTGCGGAAGATGATTCCGACTTTGTATTTTCCATATTTGTACCTTTTAACCTGAGTGAATTTCGTCAACGAAAAACCTTGGGTGCTTCTTGGCGAACCCTTGTGGGGCAGCATCGAAACTTTGGACCTTCAGCCATGGACGCATGGTTCGCGCCGGACCCAGACCCGTTTGCCTTATTTTTGTCGAATTGCAACCTTGGATTATGGCATTAAGCCGTGCGCAATTCAGTCGAGCACGCACAAAAACCCTTAGCAGATGCCATAATCGCGCCCGATTCAACCTTGAACTCCTTCGTCAGTGGCCACCGAAAAAGAACTGTCAGACTTCCTCAAAAACGTAGAAAAACGAGCCTTCAAACGCTCGGTCTATCACGTTCGCGATGACGAAGCCGCTTTAGACATCGTTCAAGACAGCATGATGAAGCTCGCCGAGCACTATGGGGACAAGCCTGCCGATGAGCTACCGATGTTGTTCCACCGAATTTTGTCGAATACCACTCTCGACTGGTTTCGACGCAACAAAACCCGTAGAGCGCTGTTCAGCAACTTCAGTGACTTTGATTCAGACAAAGCCGAGGGCGAATTTGACCTACTGGAGTCACTGGCCCTCGACAATGACTCCCAAATCACCCAGAGCGCTGAGGACAACTTTGCCAGCATCGCAAAAGTCCACGAAATCGAAGAAGAAATACAAAATTTGCCAGCGCGTCAACGAGAAGCCTTCCTGCTGCGTTATTGGGAGGACTTAGACGTTTCTGAGACTGCTGCCGCTATGGGTTGCTCAGAAGGAAGCGTCAAAACTCACTGCTCTCGGGCTGTACAGGCACTCAGCAAAGCCCTCAAAGACAAAGGAATTCAACCATGACAACTATTGCGAACACCCAAGACGAATTTGGTTTGCGTATTGCTGCCCGTCTGAATTCAGCCAGTCTGGATCTGCCACACGATATTTCAGAGCGCCTGCGTGCCGCTCGTACGCGTGCGGTCGCTAGCCGCCTAAAGCCACAAAATCGTTTGCAAACCAGCTCAGCAGTCGCCCACCAAAACGGGGTGGCACTACTCAACTTTGGCGGAGACGAAGGCTTGAACATTTGGAGCCGTTTGGCGTCTTTCTTGCCTTTGATCGCCTTGATCGCGGGTTTGGCTCTGATCCAAAACTTCATGGATGACAACCGCGCCAACGAACTGGCCGAGGTCGACTCCGCCCTGCTCATCGACGATTTGCCGCCTGCGGCTTACGCTGACCCTGGTTTTCTTCAATTCTTGAAGAACCCGATTGCCAGCGAATCGAAAGAATAAACGCCTCTATGTCATTGACTCGCTCGATCACCACTGCAGACATCGCACAACTCGTGTTGAGTGCCGCCCTGCTGCTCACTGGCGAGCTCGTCAACGCTCAAACCACGCCCATACCTGCCACCAAGACTACACCGAGCTTGCCAGGTCGCCCGCTGTGGATGGATTTGGCCGAGTCTCAGCAACAAGCCCTTGCGCCTTTAGCGCAACTGTGGCCAACGATGAACGAGCCTCACAAGCGTAAATGGTTGGCTATTTCTCAAAACTTTTCGCAACTCTCTGCTGAAGAGCAAAGTACGGTGCAAGGTCGTATGCGCGAATGGGCAGCGCTCAGCCCTCAACAACGCACGACAGCACGTCTAAATTTCGCAGGTGTACAACTGCTGCCACAAGACGACAAAAAGGCCAAATGGGAGGCTTATCAAGCTCTTTCACCAGAAGCCAAGCAAAAACTCGCTGCACAGCAAATTCAGCCCATGGCGGGTGCTGCCCCCGCGGTCAAACCTATTTCACCAGCAAAACTGACTACGCCTCCCGTCGCGAGCACCAATAAAGCATTACCCCGCATTGCCTCTGACCAAGCCGCCCCCTCTACGTTGTTACCTAACGGGCTCAACATCAGCAACACCCCTGTCAGTATCCCCAACGAAAGTTCGGCGACACCCCAATGACCACGTTCATTGAGGAATATAAAGGCGACGACTTGATC
>CAIODK010000232.1 GCA_903856995.1 uncultured Burkholderiales bacterium | reverse complement strand
GGGCAGGTTCCTCATGCTGGGGTACCAGAAATCGTCACCTGCCCTAAGCCCCACCCCGAAGTCTGCGTCTGACGTTGCTTCGCTCGTCTAGTTGCGCACCCCATGTGCGCGACGCGCTCTTCTCGAAGAACAGTCAACCTCAAACAAGCAAAAAACGACGACTAGATATTCAGTTTGTTAAACACAAACCGTGGCAAGTGCATCACCACCAGCATGATGATTTGCCAAATCCCCGGCGTGTACACCACTGGCTTGCCAGCGGCAATGCCTTTGACGATGTCTTGCGCCACCTGCTCCACCGATGCCATTTTCTGGCCCTTGGCTTTGAGGTCGCTGGTCATGGGCGTGTCGGTCGGGCCTGGCTTGATGAGCACCACTTTCACATTCGTGTTGGCCAAGCGATGCTGCATGCCCTGCGCGTAGCGCGACACCAAGCCTTTGGCTGCACCGTACACATAGTTGGTCTTGCGGCCACGGTCACCCGCAACCGAGCCGATGATGGCGATGGTGCCGTGGTTGGCCGCCACCATGGGCTTGGCAAAGGCTTCGGCAAACAACACGGGCGAGACGCCGTTGACTTGCAAAGCGGCATCACACGCCAACACATCGTCTTGGCATGCGGCTTGATCGGACAGCGCGCCATGCGCGATCAGCACCACGTCCACGGGCGCAAGCGCTGCGATGGCCTGAACGGTGTGTTGAATGGCCGCAGCATTCACAAAGTCTGTCGTCATCACCTGCACATGGGACTGCGGGCTGCGCACACGCAGATCGTCGGCCACGCGGTGGGTGCGCGATTCGTCGCGCCCGACAAGGGTGAGGCGCGCGGGGGCGGCTTGCACCCACACGCGTGCGCAGTGTTCGGCCATGGCCGAGGTGGCGCCAATGATGACGATGTGTTGCATAGTTAAGACTCCATCAAACGACGCGACATGGCCGAGCTGATGCCGGCGTCACGGTGCGTCATAAATTCAGACAAACGCGGATAACCCGCTTCAAACAAATCGCGCGGCATGCGCGCATCTTTGGCCATGTACACACGGCCTTTTGAGTCGCGCACGATGGCGTCGAGCTGCGCCATCAATTGCAGCGTGCGCACCCCGCGGTTGGGGAAATCAAGCGCCAGCGTCACACCCGGCTGCGGGAAGCTGAGCATGCCTTTGGCTTCGCGGTTGCCAAAGGTTTTGAGCACCGCCAAGAATGAGCCCTCGCCAGAGGCGGCGATGGCGTCGAGCATGGCTTGCACTGCGTCTTGCCCCACCTCGCGTGGCACCACGCTTTGGTATTGGTAGAAGCCGCTTGGGCCGTACATGCGGTTCCAGTGCTGCAGGTTGTCCAGCGGATAGAAGAAGGGCTCGTAATGCGCCACATCAAACCCGCTCTTCATTTTTTGCAGTTGGTAGTAGGCGAGGTTGAATGGTTTGAGCGACAAGCCGTTGACCAGCGACACAGGCGGCACAAACGGCATGCTCAGTGGTGCGCTTTGGGCTTTGCGCTGGTGCGCAGCCAACACGGCACGCAGCGAGGGCATGGCCGCTGCTTGTGACGCGCTCAAGTGGTTGGCGCGCATGAAGATCCCGCGTGCGGTTTGGCCCGCCAAGCAATCGATCCACGACACCGTGTGTTCCCAATCATGCTCAGACGCATCGGCCAGTTCAAAGAACGCTGCCAAACCTTGGTAAGGCAATGTCTCGGTGCGCAGCCAAGGGCTACCCACACGGCGCAGCTGCAACTCGGCCGTCACGATGACGCCCGTGAGGCCTAGGCCACCCACCGTGGCGCTCATCAACTCGGGCGTGCTGGCCCAGTCCAGTGGCAACACCTCACCGGTGGTGCGCGCCAGCGACAGGCCCAACACATGGTCGCCAAACGACCCCACGGCGTGGTGGTTTTTACCGTGCACATCGTTGGCAATCGCACCGCCCACGGTGATGAGCTGCGTGCCGGGGGT
>CAIODK010000231.1 GCA_903856995.1 uncultured Burkholderiales bacterium | reverse complement strand
GCTTTGGAGCTGCGCGATGCCACGGACCTCTATCACCACACCATTGATTCAGTGATGGATGCGATTGTTGCGGTGGATGAGCACCAAAATATTTTGCTCTTCAACCCTGCTGCCGAAGCGATGTTTGGCTATACATCCAAAGAGATTGTTGGCCGCCCTTTGTCGACCTTAATTCCTGATCGATTTCGTTCTCGCCATGGCCATCACGTGGGTGATTTCATGCACTCGCACGTGGCTTCACAAACCATGAGCCTAAAGCCCCAGCTCGAGATCCTTGGCAGGCGACGCGACGGCTCAGAGTTCCCCATCGAGTCCACCATTTCAAACACAACGATTGGCAACACCAAACAACTCACCGCTGTTTTGCGGGATGCCACAGAACGTCGCCGTGCTGAAACCGTTTTAAATCAAACCAACCAGCAGTTACGTGAGTTGTCTACTTCTTTGGAAAAAATTCTAGAAGATGAGCGCAATCGCATTTCCCGTGAACTCCATGACGACCTCGGTCAGCAATTAACCGGTTTGAAATTGGACATGGCTTGGTTGGCAAACCGACTCAAAGATGGTCGAGAGGTTGAGCCCGAGCGGGTTGTAGAGATGCGGCATGCCCTAGATGTGGCGGTCAGTTCGGTGCGTCGAATTTCGACGGAGTTGCGGCCTTTGGTGCTGGATGATTTAGGGCTTTTTGACGCACTGAAGTGGCATGCTTCCGACTTGAGCAAACGCAGTGGGCTGGCCATCAGCTTGAACGTTCCTGACACAGAACTTCAAATGAGAGATGGCGTTGCGACAGCGTTGTTTCGAATCGTGCAGGAAGCGCTGAACAATGTGGTCAAACACGCCCACGCGAAAAATGTGCTCATTCGTTTAGATTACCGCGATCAAAAAATCAACTTGACCATTCAAGATGATGGGAATGGCCTCAAAACGGATACGCCGCTAGGTGGCTTGGGCTGGATCAGCATGCGCGAGCGTGCGTTGGCCTTTGATGGCTTATTTTCTGTGACGCCGAATGTCGATCGCGGTGTCACGGTGCGTGTCGAAATCCCGATGCACACCGACGCACCTCAAGAGACGCAGCTATGACTTACGACATATTGGTCGCCGATGATCACGCCATCATTCGTGATGGCATTAAAAAAATATTGGCAGACACGGATGACTTGCGTGTGGTCGGTGAGGCCTGCGATGGCAATGAGGCGCTTCAATTCGTACGTGACCGTGATTGGAGCTTGGCGATCTTGGATATCTCCATGCCAGGCCGCAGTGGCCTTGAGTTGATCAAGCTCATCAAAGCAGAACGACCCAAGATGCCAGTGCTCATTTTTAGCATGCACCAAGAAGAGCAATATGCGGTGCGCGCCATTCGTGCGGGTGCTTCTGGGTATTTGTCAAAAGCGGGGGACAGTGATCTGATCGTCCCCGCCATCCGCAAAATAGTGCAGGGCAGTGTGTTTATCAGCCCCAAAGTGGCAGAGCTGTTGGCGATGGACTCTTTGCTCAATGTGCAAAACCCCTCGCACACGCTCTTGACCGATCGCGAGTTTTCGGTTTTCAGTCGCATCGTGCGAGGTGAGAGCCTCACCAGCATTGCCAGCGAACTCTGCTTGAGCGTGAAGACCGTGAGCACCCACAAATCGCACATCTTGACCAAGATGAATATGTCCAGCGATGTGGACTTGGCCCGGTATGCCATCGAGCACAAACTACTCGATCCGCTTTATTAAACCTTATTGATACATAGGCATCGGAATTATCTGATGCCCAATTTCATCCCCTGCTTATAGATCGCACAGGGGTAAACCAGCAAAATTTACCTTAAGCGCTTGGCATATCCGCTGAGCAAGTTCTTCTACGTAAGACACAAGGTGATTCAAATGGTTCAAACAACACGCCTCTTTCTCGCAACCGTGATGGCTAGTGCCGCAATGTCACTGCTTGCCCCTTCTGCACAGGCGATGGACGCCGATGCTGCGAAAACATTGGCTAAGCAAAACAACTGCTTGAAGTGCCATGCGATCGACAAAGAAAAAGACGGTCCTGCCTACAAGAAAGTGGCCGAAAAATACAAAGGCAAAGCCAATGCTGAGGCTCGTTTGATCGAGCACATCACCTCCGGTGAAAAAGCCAAGTTTGCCGATGGCCACGAAGAAGAACACAAGATCGTCAAGACATCTCCTCCCAAAGACATGGAGCAGATCAAGAACTTGGTGCAGTGGATCTTGGCTCAATAAATCGAAAACAACGCTTAGGTTAATAGAGAGATAGGAGAATTCAAATGAAGTCAATTCGAATGTTCTTAGCGATATGTCTGCTCGCGGCAGGCATGGGGGGCACCATGTCGTCATGGGCGGCAGACGGGAAATTGCCGAATTTGGGTGAAGAATCATCCAAGGCCGTTGTGGCCAAAGCAGCCTTGAAGAAAGACGCAGTCTGCACAGGCTGTCATGACGAAAGCGAAACAGCCCCTATCTTGACGCTCTATCAAACCAAGCACGGTGTGCGCGGTGATGCGCGCACACCCACTTGCCAGTCTTGCCACGGCGAGAGCGACAAGCACGTGAAGGGCGACCCCAAAGTCAAAGGCCGTGCAGCGCCTGATGTTCTGTTTAAGAAAGGTGCTTATGCACAGTCTGGCGACAAAGAACGCTCTGATCAGTGCTTGACTTGCCACAAAGGCGAGAAGCGTACCAATTGGGATGGCGGTCAACACCAAAACAACGGCGTGGCCTGTAACAGCTGCCACCAGGTGCATAAGCCTGCTGACAAAGTGTTGAGCAAAAAAACTCAAACTGAAGTTTGCTACACCTGCCACAAAGAGCAGCGCGCAGATAACAAAAAAATCTCGCACCACCCCATTGAAGAGGGCAAGGTGGCTTGTTCAGATTGCCACAACCCACATGGTTCTACAGGCCCTAAGTTGCTGAAGAAAAATACGGTCGTTGAGACTTGCTACCAGTGTCATGCGGAAAAACGTGGCCCATTCTTGTGGGAGCACCAGCCGGCGACTGAGGATTGCGCAAATTGCCACACACCTCATGGATCGAACACAACACCACTGTTGAAAACTCGTGCGCCCATGTTGTGTGATGAATGTCACGACGGCCCACATAACAGTCAAGCGCCCTACGGTGCAGGTCTGGGTGGTACACAAACTACCCGTGTGACACAACCGTCAGCCAATGCAAACAATGCGAGTTCAAGCGCCGCAGGCCGTGCATGTATGAACTGCCACGTGATGGTTCATGGCTCTAACAGTCCAACTGGTGCTCTGTTGCATCGGTAATCAGAGGAGGTCGCTAACATGAACTCGAAACAATACAAACTTAGTCCACTGACACTTGCTGTCCAAGTCGCTTTAGCTG
>CAIODK010000230.1 GCA_903856995.1 uncultured Burkholderiales bacterium | reverse complement strand
GCGTTGTGGTTGATGGTCGCGTCCAGGTTCAGCACGCAAATGATCGGCAGCTTGTGGCGCTGGCCCACGGCGTAGTCGTTGGTGTCGTGTGCAGGCGTGACCTTCACCACGCCTGTACCGAAGTCTTTGTCCACGTAGTCGTCCGCGATCACGGGGATGGTGCGGTCGCACAAGGGCAGGTTCACTTGCTTGCCGATGAGGTGTTTGTAACGTTCATCTTCAGGGTGGACCATCACGGCCACGTCACCCAGCAAGGTCTCGGGGCGTGTGGTGGCGACGGTCAATGAACCACTGCCATCGGCCAAGTCATAGCGGATGTGCCACATCGAGCCGTCTTCTTCCTCGCTCTCGACTTCGAGGTCAGACACCGCGCTCATCAGCACCGGGTCCCAGTTGACCAGGCGCTTGCCACGGTAAATCAGACCTTGCTCGTAGAGCTGCACAAAAGTTTCGGTGACGGTCTTGGACAGCTTGGGGTCCATCGTGAAGTATTCACGGCTCCAGTCCACGCTGTCGCCCAAGCGGCGCATTTGGTTGGTGATGGTGCTGCCGGATTCTTCTTTCCATTCCCAAACCTTGCTGACAAAGTTCTTTCGGGCTTCGGCAGGACTTGTGCCCATGTCATGGCGGCTGATGCCCTTGGCTTGCAGCTGGCGCTCCACCACGATTTGCGTCGCAATGCCCGCGTGGTCGGTGCCGGGGATCCAAGCGGTGTTGAAGCCCGACATGCGGTGGTAGCGGGTCAGCGAGTCCATGATGGTCTGGTTGAACGCATGGCCCATGTGCAGGGTGCCGGTCACGTTGGGCGGGGGCAGTTGGATGGCGAATGCGGGGGCATCACCCTGCGCTGCACCGGTGCCTCGGAAGCCGGCCACGCCGTAGCCACGTTTTTCCCACTCGGGGCCCCAATGGGCTTCAAGGGCTGCGGGCTCGAACGATTTGGACAGGCGGTTCAGGCCGGGTTGTTCGATAGGGATGGCGGGCGTGTTGCTCATGGGGTGCTTTGACAAAATAAAAACGGCATGCGCGAAGGCTGCCGTTGGGCCAGAGGGCTAAAAGTGCCATTTTACCTAGGGGATTGGGGTGTCTGCGCTCATAATTCAGGCTTCCTCGCGAAGCTCTCTAGACGCCCTATGTTGTTCCTACTCTCACCCGCCAAAGCTCTTGATTACGACACCCCTGCGGGCGATGTGCCGCATACCCAACCGTTGTTTGTGAAGCAATCAGCCGAGTTGATTGACCTTCTTCAAGAGAAATCCCCACAAGACATTGCCAGTTTGATGCACTTGAGCGACGCCCTCGCCAGCCTGAATGTGGCTCGTTACCACACGTGGAGCCCCAAGTTCACTGCCAGCAACGCCAAACAGGCCGTACTCGCGTTCAACGGCGATGTGTACGCAGGCTTGGATGCCAAAACCCTGAAACCAAAAGACTTGGACTGGGCGCAACAGCACGTCGCTATCTTGAGCGGACTCTACGGCGTGCTGCGCCCGCTCGACTGGATGCAGCCGTATCGCTTAGAAATGGGCACCGCATTGGCCAATGAGAAAGGCAATAACCTTTACAAGTTTTGGGGCCCGCTGATTGCCGATTACTTGAACGAATGTTTGAGCGGCGAGGGCGAGCCCATCATCGTCAACCTCGCTTCGCAAGAGTATTTCAAATCGGTGGATCGCAAAGCCTTGAAGGCGCGCGTGGTGGATTGCGTGTTTGAGGACTACAAAGGTGGCAAATACAAAATCATCAGCTTTCTCGCCAAGCGAGCACGCGGTTTGATGACGCGCTATGCCGTCACCCACCAAATCAAAACTCCCAAGGGCTTGGAAGGTTTCAATTTAGAAGGCTATGCGTTTGACGCCGCCGCTTCGGAGCCAGACCGCA
This sequence comes from uncultured Burkholderiales bacterium, assembly GCA_903856995.1. Taxonomy (GTDB): domain Bacteria; phylum Pseudomonadota; class Gammaproteobacteria; order Burkholderiales; family Burkholderiaceae_C; genus Limnohabitans. The sequence goes on along the minus strand of CAIODK010000230.1, from coordinate 9,772 downwards.
AAGTATTCCGCCGCAAACTTGATTGACCGCACCCATGAACTCCCCTGAACAATCCCAGCTCGGCAAATCCTCTTCCTATGTGGACCAGTACGACCCGTCCCTGCTGTTCCCCATCCCACGCCAAACCAAGCGTGACGAAATTGGTGTGCCTGCACAGCCACCCTTCTTTGGTGCTGATTTGTGGACGGCCTATGAATTGAGCTGGTTGAATCCACGTGGCAAGCCACAAGTGGCATTGGCGCGGATCACCGTGCCCGCGGAATCCACGCACATCATTGAGAGCAAATCGTTCAAGCTGTACCTGAATAGTTTCAACAACACGCGCATCAGCGACGTCGATGAATTGCAAACGCGTTTGCGCCAAGACCTGAGCGCGGTCATCTGGCAGGGTGGCGTCGTCAAAGCGAGTGTGGGCCTGCAGTTGGTGCTGCCCGAAAACTTTGACCGAGAGCCGGTGCACGAGCTCGATGGCTTGAGTCTTGATCGTTTGGATTTAGATTGTGATGAGTACCAGCCCAACCCCGAGCTGCTGACGGCCAAATTCAACGAAGCGCCCACGACTGAGACCTTGACCAGTAATCTGCTGAAAAGCAATTGCTTGGTGACGGGGCAGCCGGACTGGGGCAGTGTGCGCATTCGCTACACCGGGCCTCAAATTGACCAAGCTGGGTTGTTGCGCTACATCGTGAGTTTCAGAAATCACAACGAGTTCCACGAGCAGTGCGTGGAGCGCATTTTTATGGACATCACACGCCGCTGCAAACCATTGCGCCTAGACGTTTATGCGCGTTACACGCGTCGTGGTGGCCTAGACATCAACCCTTGGCGCACCAGCAATCCGCAAGCCATGCCACCCAGCGTTCGGACGGCACGCCAGTAAACTAGCCCTGCAAGGCCTTGATAAACAGGTCCGTCATCTCAGGGCAAAACAGGGTGCCTCGGTTGCTCAAGATCACGCGCACGGCATCGGCGGGACTGCTCTGCGCTTTGGCGTAGTCGCCCGATTGCAACTCTTCGTAGGCTTCGACAAGGGCCACAATGCGTGCGCCCACGGGAATGTCAAGGCCGGCCAAAGCATCGGGGAAGCCCGTGCCGTTGAAGTACTCATGGTGCGAACGGATGATGGCGGCCACACCTTTCATGTCTTCTAGCGTGTTCAGCGTGGTCTCGCCCATGGCACAGTGGGTGCGATAGTCTTTCGCGTCTGCCAGCGGTAGCTCAATGAATTTGGTGTTCAAGACGCGGTCGCTCAAACCAATTTTCCCGATGTCATGCAGCAGACCTGCGATGTAGATCGATTGACATTGGTCGTCACTCAAGCCTGCGAGCTTGGCCATTTTCATAGACAGCATCGCCACGCGACGTGAGTGCGGGAGCAAGTCTGGGCGGCGTAGCTCCAAGATGTTGGAGAAGGCCTTGATGGACGCGATATAGGCCGCTCGCAAATCTTGGGTGCGCTCTTGGACGCGAGACTCCAAGGTGTCCACCATTTCATTGAGCGATTCTTTTTGCGCTTTCGTCAGTGCTTCTAAGCGGTCGTGTTCGTTGGCCAGCGTGGCAAATGCGATGGCCGATTTGATGGTCCCCAGCAGCTCTTCATCGTTCCACGGTTTGGCGGTGTAGCGGTAAATTGCACCTTGGTTGATGGCCTCAATTGCGCCCGATATATCGGATGCGCCCGTCAACATCAGACGCATCGTTTGAGGCCACTGCGCACTCACGTGTGCCAGCAGTTGTGTGCCGTTCATGCGCGGCATTTGCATGTCGGAGATGATGACGGTGATCGACTGTTGGGCGAGCAGTGCTAAGGCTTGTTCACCGCTTTCTGCGGTGAATACTTGAAATCCTTCGAGCGACAACATGCGTCGCAAGGCGGACAAGATGTTGGGCTCATCGTCCACGCACAAGATTTTGTATTGGCTGGCGTCAAATAGATCGTGGCTCGCGCTCATATTTATCCTTGTGCTGCAGTGCGTTTGATGGGAAGGGTGATGGTGAAGGTTGTGCCCACGTTCACCGTGCTTTGCACGGCAAGTGTGCCACCGTGTTGCTGAATGATGTTTTGCGATACCGACAGACCCAGGCCTGTGCCTGTGCCTGGATCTTTGGTGGTGAAAAAGGGGTCGAATATTTTTTGCAAAATCGATGCGGGGATGCCTGGGCCGTCGTCTTGCACTTCAATCCAAGCGAACGTATCGTTGCAGCGCGTGCGAATGTCGATCGAACCCACCTTGCCCTCTGGCATGGCTTGGGCGGCGTTGACGATGAGGTTCAGCAACACCTGGTCAATCTGTGCGGGGGTGCACTCAATCAACGGCAAATCACCCAGTGTTAATGTCACCACGGCGCGGTTCTTGAGTTGGTTGTGTGCGATGTTCAATGTGGACTTCAAGCCGACGTGAATGTCAGCCGCGACGTAGTGGCCTGATGCGTTGGTTCGGGCGTAGTCTTTCAAATCTTGGATGATGGTCTTGACGCGGCCCACGCCCTCTTGCGTTTCGCGCATCAAGTTTTGTACGTCGTCGCGGATGAAGGCGTAGTTGAGCTTTTTCTTCAGCGCCGCCATGTCCGCGTTGTCTACGGTGGGCACGTCCAAAACCTTTTCGTACACAGACAAATATTTTTGGAGCGTGCTCAGATTGGACGACACGTACCCCACAGGGTTGTTGATCTCATGGGCAACACCAGCTGCCAACTCGCCCAGCGAGGCCAGCTTCTCGGATTGCACCAATCGTTTGGTCGCTTCGTCGAGTTGGGTTTCAAACATGTGCTCACGCCTGACCACCGTGAAATAAGCGCGCCATAAAAACACGCCCAAGATGAGGATGCCTGAAATCACGGAGAACGCTGAGAGCAGCAGGGTTTGTTGGCGCAGACTTCCCAAATCGGCGCTGTCGAGCGCGTTGTAGGTTTGCAGACGCACCCACCCCAAATCAGATCCCAACCGCACCTTGGCCCAGGTGGTGATGAAGGCATCATCACGGGACTGCAAGAGGCGCTTGTCGCTGTCAGGTGTTTGTATCCAGTCGCGCTCAAACGTCAGGCGCGGCTCTTGTCCTGGCTCTCTCTGGAGGGCCGATAGCACTTTCCCGGTGACGTCGGTCAGCATGACGGAGGCTACCTCGATGTTGGACATCGTTTGCAGAATGCGTGACTCAACGGCGGCGTAGTCTTTCAAGATCATTTGGTCAGCCACCGCCACGACCAAACCTTGCGTGAGGTTGTGTGAGGTTTGGAACTTACCCTCCCACAACAAACTCTTCGACTGGTAATACGCCGCCATGCCTGAGCCAATTTGCAGCAAGGCCAAAGCCAGCCCAATCAAAAGTGCCGGTTTGATGCTTTTCCATTGGGATGGCGTGAGGTTCTTCTGCATGTCACTGTCCAGTTAAGACCAAGAATTTTTCAAGTTGCAAAGACTCTAGGGGTTTATAGTGTTTGGCGTAGGTGACAGGCTGTGGCTTGTGCAAATTGATGCCATCTAGGAGCTTGCGCCCCTCTTCGTCTTGCGTGAGTTTGAGCATGGCTTTGAGGAACCGATCGCGCACGGCCACCGAAACGGACGGGTGCGTTGCCACGGGGTGGGGTGTGTAGGCCGTTGTTTCAAACAGCACGCGCAATTGCTGCCGCACTTCGGGTGCTTCATTGTCCAGCGTGTTGTTCACGCCGCCACCGGCCACGGTATCTTTGCCGATGACCGAGCGGTACACATTGCTGTGCGTTTTGACGAAGTTGGGGGTGATGTTGATTTTCTTTTTTGCCAATTCCGCGCGTATTAACAACGAGGCAGCAAACGCATTTGGGGCAGGAAAGGCGACGTTTTGCCCTTTCAACTCGTCCAAAGTTTTGATGGGGCTGTCGGCCCGCACCACTAGGATGCCAGTGAGCAAGTCTTCGCTGTCGGCCAATAAGGGCTGGTACTTTTGCTTTTGATAGGCCAGCACCGCGTGGTACGGGTTGAGGTACACAAACGCGGGCTCACCCTTGAGCAGCTTTTGTTCGAACTCTGGGATGGTGGGGGACACCCGTAGTTCAAAGCACAAGCCTGACTCTTGGCCCACGCGCTGTAACAGGGGCGACCAGGTGGTGTAAATCTTGGCCGCAGTCAGCTGCGGCACCACATCAAAGGTGTGGATGCGACTGCTTTTTGGGTCTCCCAAGCACGCAGCATGCGCGGCACTGCTCCAAAGACAAGCGCTGGCGATAAGACCCAACAGAGTTCGATTGAAAGCGTGCATGTTTCAAAATCCGATGGTGGCGATGTGTTTATTTTCGCTTGCCGAATAACTTATCAAGTTTGAGGTGGTTCGTCCCCAAACAAGGAGGCGGTATAGGGCTGAATCGGTGTTTCTTGGGCGCTGAGGCCTTGCGCTTGCCAGTCTTCGAGTTTCATCAACGAGCCCACGCGCACGCCAAGCAAACGCAGGCGTCGTTGGAGGTCCACGCGCTTGAGGCATTGGCCGCCCGCCTCCCTTATTTGTTGGGCGTTGTGGGTGTGATCGGCTAATGTCTGGTCGCGTGTGACGCTTTGAAATGTGTCGTAGCGCAGCTTGATGCCAATGGTCTTGCCCACATAGCCTTTGCGCTGTAAGTCCGCAGCCACTTGCGCGCACAGTCGCGTGAAGATAGCGCTCAAGGCCTCTCGGTCGTGCACCGCGTGCAGGTCGCGCTCGAAGGTGGTTTCACGGCTGATGCTCACCGGTTCACTCTCAGTTTCGATCGGACGGGCATCTTGGCCGTGGGACGCTTCGTGCAGCCATGCGCCATAACTCTTGCCAAAGTTTTCTATCAGCCACATGCGTTCGCGTTGGGCTAGGTCGCCAATGGTGTGGATGTCGTGCGTGGCTAGCTTGGCCTCGGCTTTCGGGCCAATGCCGTTCACCTTGCGGCAGGGCAGGGGCCAGATCAGGTTGACCAAATCGTCTTCGGTGACGATGGAAATGCCATTGGGTTTGTTGAACTCACTCGCCATCTTGGCCAGCAGTTTGTTGGGGGCAACCCCAACGGAGCAGGTCAGACCGGTGTCGTCAAAGATGGCTTTTTGGATGAGCCGTGCCAACACGCGCCCACCCTCGCGTTGGCCGCCTGGAACATGCGTGAAGTCGATGAACACCTCATCCACGCCGCGGTTCTCCATCAATGGTGCGATCTCGGTGATGAGGGCTTTGAAGCGTTGTGAATAGTGGCGGTACTGGTCAAAGTCCACCGGCAGCAAGATCGCGTCTGGGCAGAGTTTGGCGGCTTTCATCACGCCCATGGCCGAGCCCACACCAAATTTCCGAGCCGCATAGGTGGCCGTGGTGATGACGCCACGGCCCGTGTAGCCCGAGATGCGAGGGAAAAAGTCGAGCGGAATTTCATCCAGATTGTTGTCCGACCACGCGTAGTCGGGGTGCACTTGACGCAAGCGCGCCAACATGTCGTCTTCGCGACGGCGTCCGCCACCGATCACCACCGGCAAGCCCTTGAGCTGTGGGTAGCGCAACAACTCGACAGAGGCGTAAAACGCATCCATGTCCAGATGCGCAATGCGGCGCATTTGGGGTGGGGTAGATTCAGGCGAGCTCACAGGTCACAAGCATAATCGGTGACTACTTTTAACCCTGAGGAGAAGACATGCCCACCATCCGCGTAGAACTCATGGAGGGCCGCACGCCCGAGCAAAAACGTGACTTGGCACTCGCTTTGACAGAAGCCACTTGCAAAACGTTGGGCAGCAACCCGGACGCCGTGGATGTGTTGTTCTTTGACATCAAGAAGCACGATTGGTCCACAGGTGGCGTCTTGTGGAGCAACAAAACAACGCCCTGATTCGGCGTTGAATCGTTTTAGGCCGTCGGAAATGTGCCGGGTAACAAAATGTTTTGGGTCACGGTGTTGATGTCGGTGTGACCGCAAAACGCCATCGTCACATCCAGCTCTTTGTGGATGATTTGCAAGGCCTTCGTCACCCCTTCCTCACCCATCGCACCTAAGCCGTACACCATGGCGCGGCCAATCAGCGTGCCGCGTGCGCCCAGCGCCCAAGCCTTGAGCACGTCTTGGCCGGACCGAATGCCGCCGTCCATCCACACCTCAATGTCTGGGCCCACAGCTGCCACGATGGCGGGTAGCGCTTCGATGCTCGACTGCGCGCCGTCTAACTGACGACCGCCGTGGTTGCTGACCACGATCGCGTCAGCGCCGCTTTGCACAGCCAGCTTGGCGTCTTCCACATCTTGAATGCCTTTGAGGATGAGCTTGCCACCCCACTGGGCCTTGACCCATGCCACGTCTTCCCATGACAAACGTGGGTCGAACTGTTCGTTGGTCCATGATGCCAGCGAGCGCATATTGCTGACGCCTTTGACGTGGCCGACCAAGTTGCCAAAGGTGTGGCGGCGCGTGCCGGCCATGCCCAAACACCAGCGGGGCTTCATCAGGAGGTTGATGATGTTGGCGATGGTCGGGCTGGGTGGCGCGGTGAGGCCGTTTTTCAGGTCTTTGTGACGCTGGCCGATGACCTGCAAATCAAGCGTCAGAACTAAGGCACTGCACTTGGCTTTGCGTGCGCGCTCAATCATGTTGGACATGGCTTCGCGGTCGCGCATCATGTAGAGCTGGTACATGAAAGGGGCGGTGGTGTTGGCTGCCACGTCTTCGATGGAGCAAATGCTCATCGTGGAGAGGATGAAGGGGATGCCAAACTTTTCAGCAGCACGCGCCGCTTTGATCTCACCATCGGCGCTTTGCATGCCGGTCAGGCCGACTGGGGCAATCGCCACAGGCATCTTCACATCGAGACCCACCATCTTGGTGGCGGTGGTGCGGTTTTCCATGTTCACCGCGACGCGCTGGCGAAGCTTGATTTTGTGGAAATCCGCCTCGTTGGCGCGGTATGTGCCCTCGGTCCAGCTGCCAGAGTCGGCGTAGTCATAGAACATGCGCGGCACGCGTTTTTCGGCCAGAACGCGCAAGTCTTCGATGTTGGTAATCACGGGCATCAAGGGTCTCCTAAATATGAGAGACATGGTAGCCCGAGGTGTCGACTAAGGCCTGTGAATAGTGCGACAGTGGGGATGAAAAAAATTACAGCGCGGTTTAGTAGGTGTAACCTATGCGAAATCCAAGCGCGGTTCCTTTTGCCTTAGCGGCGGTATTGCCCAGTAGCTGGTCATTTTTCGACTGCGTCCACTGGATAGAACTGTGGATGCCTTCTGACCAGTTATGTCGCCAAGTCACAGAGCTGGCACTTTGCGTGAATAAATAGTAATTCGGGTTGGTGTAAGGCTCATATCCGTTCATGCCTGTTAAGCCCCAGTTATTGGTGTACCTAGATGCAGCGATACCTAGCGTGTTTTGAGCATCATGTTGGTAGATGGCTTCCAGTGTTTTAGACACTCTAACCATGTTAGTTTCAAGAATCTTCGTGTAGGTGGGGGGAGTATCGTATGAGTTTTGACGCACCAAGCTGTGAAAAATAGTCGCACGTAGATTTAGTTTTTCGGTGAGGAAAAAACTACCGCCCGCGTATAAAGCACCGGCATTTTGGCTCCTGTAGCCTCCGCTGTCGCGGTTGTTTTCTTGGCGAGCCCCCAGCCAACTGAGTCTTAATTCGCTGGCGCTGTTCAGATTTAACGCGTTGATTGACCAGCCCCATCGGTCGTTGACTGCGACCCCCTTCGTGTTGGCTACGTTGGAAAACTCCTCTTTGTTGTAGCCAAAAACTTTGGGTCGATATATACCCACCAAGGCTTGAATCAAATAATCACCTGGCGTGAAATTAACGTAAGCCTGAACGCCAGGGGATGCCAAGGTACTTTCGTTGGTAATCCGGTTGCTGCAAAAAGGGTCAATTTGATAGATCCAAGGTGAATCGATTTCATAGGTACGACACCAACTGGTTTTGTAATCTAGAACGCCAGTGCGAAAGCCAAGCTTGGGTGATAGGCGGTAATCGAGGTTGAAATCATCGACCTTGGCGCCCATCGATTGATCTGCCCGCGCTTTGTAAGTCAAGTTGAGCTGAGAATTGATATCCCATTCCCCTGTGGTCTTAACCCAAGGGGCTGGATTTCGGTAAGTCCATGTCGTGTAGCTATCCGCTAAGTACAGCCTATCCACGCCCTTGAGGACTGATGTCGTGCGGTCGGGCGTACTTAACTGCCAAACATCCAAACCCATTTGCAGGTCTAGCTTGATGGGGTTGCCTGCGTCTGCAGGGTCGAGTTTTCTCTCTGTAGCATGGGTGAGTGAAACCACCAAGCATCCAATCAGCAGTGCTGAGACAAGCCGCGCTAAATACGTTAACGGTAATGGTGCATAAATATTGAATAGAAATTTCATGCATTTATTTTATTTACATATTAAAAAATAATGAAATATTTAAAGCTCATATTTAGTTATTAACGCATTCATATTTGCCATGCTTCTATTAGTTGATCACTACTTCTGGCAAAAGCATATGCACATCAGCCGCTTGGCTCAGCGAGGTGCCAGAACTCAACAATGCAGCTGCACCAGACGCCATTCCGTACTGAAACGCCTTAAGTAAGGTATCGCCCCGCCTCAGCGACCACACCATGCCCGCTACAAAGCTGTCGCCCGCCCCAATTGTGGTTTGCACATCCACTTTGATGCTGTGGGCTTGCCAATGTTCGTTGGCACTGACCACCAATGCGCCATCTGCGCCCAGCGACACCGCCACGATCTCGGCTTGGCCGCTTTGGATGAGCTGCTGCGCGGCTGCCACTTGGGCATCTTGGTCTGGCAAATCTTGGCCTGTCAAATCGCGCAGCTCACGCAAGCTGGGTTTAAACAAATACACGCCCACCTTCAGCGCTTCGGCCAACGCGGGGCCACTGGTGTCTAGCACCACGCGGACACCGTTTTGCTTGGCCAGTGCGGCCAAGCGTGCATAAAAATTGTCTGGCACGCCCGGCGCTAAACCCCCGCTGATGACCAAAAACTGTTTGGGCAGGTGTTGCGCCACGTAGTCAAGGCAGGCCTCGTATTCGGCGGCGGACACATGGGGGCCTGGCAACACAAACCGAAAGTCGTGGCCGCTGGAGAGTTCGTGCGCTGAAAAGCTCTCACGCGTCTCTTCGGCGATGGGCATCACATGGCAGCGCACTTTTTCGGTGGTCATCAGCTTGTGGTGGCGTTCGCCTGTCACGCCTCCCGCCAGATACAACGCCACGCAGTTCGAGCCCAAGCGGTGCAGCACACGTGCCACGTTCACGCCGCCGCCGCCTGGGTGCTTCAGCACCGCGCCGCAGCGCATCTTGTGCGTGTCGCTCACCTTGTCGATGCTGGTCAGCACATCCAAAGCGGGATTCATGGTGATGGTGAGGATGTCTGTCATGGCTGTGCGCGATGCGGGCGTCGATGCCACAAGGCGAGCGCTAGGTAGCCGACGATGACCGCATTTAACACCACGATCAAGGCGTTCATCGGAGAAGGTTCGTGCACCAAATGGGCCAGCTCAAAAGGAATGTAGATGCCACCCGACAGCGCACCCAAATACTCACCCCACGCTTTACCCAGCCACAGACCTGTGGTCTCGATCAAACGCAGAACAATATAGGCAGACCCCAGCATCACCAGCATTTGCACATCGGCGTTTGGCAATAAGTCGGCGTAGTGCAGCAGCAGCGATGGGTAGTGCGCCTCAGGGTTGAGGCCAAAGCGCCCAATCAGTGTCATCGCCATCGTGCGCACATCGCGGTGAAGCAAATCAAGTACGCCTATCAAGCCCGCCAGCGCGACGAGGCCTTTGGTGGCTTCAAAGATC
>CAIODK010000229.1 GCA_903856995.1 uncultured Burkholderiales bacterium | reverse complement strand
TTGGCATCCAAGTTTGGCATGGCAGCACGCATGCGATCGACTTGCACTTTGTGCGCGTTATCCAAATCAGGTTGCAAGATATCTGTTCCATTAACGGTCGCAACCACGGCCCCTTTTTCACGCATGCGGCTATAGCCCTCAAGCCCGAACAAAACAAAGGACGGAAAAATAAGCAAGAACAGTAAAAACTGCATGATCCTGGTGTGGCGACGGACAAAATCAAACATGCTGTGGTCTCGACAAGCTTTGGAATATCAATAAAAAAAGGCGAACGGTAGTGTTCGCCTTATCCGATGAGGTGGTGGGTGCTGACGGGGTCGAACCGCCGACCTACTGCGTGTAAGGCAGCCGCTCTGCCAACTGAGCTAAGCACCCATCCGAAATCGTAGATCAGTTCAAGGCGTCTTTCAGGCCTTTACCTGGACGGAACTTAGGCACCTTAGCTGCCTTGATCTTGATAGCTTCGCCAGTACGTGGGTTACGACCCACGCGTGCAGCGCGCTTGCCAACAGCAAACGTACCGAAGCCAACCAATGAAACTGTACCGCCCTTTTTCAAGGTTGTTTTCACAGCACCGATGGTGGATTCAAGCGCGCGAGTCGCAGCAGCTTTAGAAATGTCGGCGTGCTTGGCGATGTGCTCAATCAATTCAGTTTTATTCACAAAAATCCCCTCTCAATGAGATGTGATGTTGATTCATAGATCGGGTTAATTTTCTAACACGATCCGAAGTAACGCTGCTGGAGGTGTCTCGCCTACGAGGCATAACATCTTGGTAAGAGATGCCATGTTATGAACAGCATGGATAAATTCTAGTCGTTTTTTTGAAGCAAAAATTACAAAGCTTCTGCAATCGCACGGCCCACATCAGAAGTACTAGCGTTACCACCTATGTCAGGCGTCTTAGGTGCGCCACTTTTTGGTTCTAAGACTTTCTCAATGGCAGCCAATACAGCGTCATGTGCATCTTTGTGGCCCAAGAATTCAAGCATCATCGCGCCGCACCAAATCTGACCGATCGGGTTGGCGATGCCTTTGCCCGCGATGTCTGGCGCTGAGCCATGCACGGGTTCAAAGAGGGATGGGAACTTGCGGTCTGGGTTCAAGTTGGCGCTTGGTGCAATGCCAATCGTTCCTGTACAAGCCGGTCCGAGGTCGCTCAAGATGTCGCCAAACAAATTGCTGGCCACCACCACATCAAAGAAATCTGGACGCTGCACAAAGTGCGCGGTCAAGATGTCAATGTGGAATTTATCGACGTTGATGCCTGGGTAGTTCTTGGCCATTTCAACCACGCGCTCATCCCAGTAGGGCATGGTGATGGCAATACCGTTAGATTTGGTGGCGCTGGTCAAATGCTTTTTAGGGCGTGTCTGCGCTAACTCAAATGCAAACTTCAAGACACGGTCGACGCCGATACGCGACATCACGGTCTCTTGCATCACGATCTCGCGCTCTGTGCCTTGGAACATGCGCCCCCCAATGCTTGAGTACTCGCCTTCGGTGTTCTCGCGCACGATGTACATGTCGATCTCGCCGGGTTGACGCGGCGTGCCATCACGGCGCACCACGGGCGCGATGATGCCGGGCATCAAACGTGCGGGGCGCAAGTTGATGTACTGATCAAACTCGCGACGAAACATTAGCAGCGAGCCCCACAACGAGATGTGATCTTGGATCTTCTCAGGCCAACCCACAGCGCCAAAATAAATCGCATCATGCCCGCCGATTTGGTCTTTCCAATCGTCGGGCAGCATCTTTCCGTGCTTCTCAAAATAGTCCCAGCTTGAGAAGTCGAAGTGGTCAAACGACAAATCAATGCCAAATTTACGCGCTGCTGCGTCCATGACACGAATGCCTTCGGGCATGACTTCTTTGCCAATGCCGTCACCAGCGATCACTGCAATGCGTTTTTGACTCATCTTCAACCTTTAGAAATTAAGCGGTGATTTTAGGAGGCCGCACCACCAAGCTCACCCCCATGGCGGTCACCACGATGCCCGAAAGTGTCACCAAGGTGATCGGCTCATCAAACAAAAACCAAGCCATCACCGCTGTGGTGGGGGGAACCAAATACAACAGACTGGTCACCGCTGCAGCGGCCCCGCGTTGGATGAGGATGTAGAACAAAGAGCTACCGCCCAAGGTCAAAATCAACACAGCCCAGACCATGGCGCCGATCATCTCGGCGTTCCAAATCACGGGCTCAACCTCCATCCATGCGAGAGGAAGCGTGACCAAGAAAGCCGCCATCAGCTGCACCGCATTGGCACTGCGCACATCACACGCTTGCACGAATCGTTTTTGATACAAGGTGCCGGTGGTGATGGCGCAGAGCGCCATGGTGATCATGGTCAAACTCCATGGCGAAACTTCAATGCCACCCTCGAGCTTGCGCGACACCACCATGGCCAGCCCCACAAAGCCCAAGGCCAAGCCTTGCCATTGACGGCGTGACACATGGCCGCCACGAGAAGACAACCAAACCGCCGTCAACACGGGCTGCAAACCCACGATGAGCGATGTCAACCCTGCGCCCATGCCGACTTTGACCGCCGCCCAAACGCCGCCCAAATAGCCCGCATGCATCAAGATGCCCGTGACGGCCAAATGCCCCCACTGCGCCCTGCTCTGCGGCCATGGCACGCGCGCCCATTTGACCCACAACACAAAACAAAAAATGGAAAAAAGATACCGCCACAACAAGAAGGTAAAGGGTGGCGAATTGGGCATGCCGTAACGCGCCACGATAAAGCCCGTGCTCCACACCAGCACAAACACCCAAGGCATGGCGCGCAGCCACGCTTGGTTTTTTTGATCGGTCATTACTTGGCGTGGTCCACGATGTCCGGCCACGCTTTTTGCAGGTAGTAGACCATCGACCAAACGGTCAACACGCCGGCGATCCAGATCAACACGGTGCCCCACAAGGCCGTGTCAATGACGCCAAACAACTGGCCATCAAACAACAAGAACGGAATAGCCACCATTTGCACCATGGTCTTGAGCTTGCCCAGCACGTGCACGGCCACGCTGCGGGAGGCACCGATTTGAGCCATCCACTCACGCAAAGCAGAAATGGCAATTTCACGCCCGATGATGATGAGCGCGACCAACACATCCGCATGGCCCACATGCACCAAAATCAGCAAGCTGGCACACACCAAAAATTTGTCGGCCACGGGGTCAAGAAAAGCACCAAAGGCCGACGATTGGTTGAGCTTGCGGGCCAAATAACCATCCAACCAATCGGTCAACGCGAACACCACAAACATCACGGTGGCCCACAGGTTTCGCTCTTCGGTCTCAATTGGCAAATAGTACAAGCCCACGATGAGCGGTATCGCCGCAATGCGGGCCAGAGTCATGAGCGTTGGGATGGTCCACATAAAACGTTACTCGTAAATGATTTGAGATTGCCCCTCATGGGACTGCGCCATCCAACTGGCCAAGGCTGCATCGCTGGGGAAAAACTTGGCGTTGTCGCCCAACTGCACATCGGCAGTCGCTCCGTCGCGCAACAGCTTCAATCGTACGCTCATGCCGCGCACCAACTCCCCCTGCTCGGATGTCTCCACTTTGGCGGGGTGATCGCGCAGCAGACGCGCGATGTCCGGCGCTGTGCCGTTGACCGTGACACTGAGGTATTTGCCAAAGCGGCAACGGGCTTGCCCCAAATCCCACACTTGGTTGATGACCAAACGCAAGCCACCTGAGAAACGGTCTGGTTGCGCCTTGCCCATGATGATGACCAGCTCATCATCCTTCAAGGTGTTGCGGTACAGGTTGATGGTGGCTTCATCGGCGGTGGCTTCAATCATTCCAGACTTATCGTCCAGCTTGAAGATGGCCAGCTTGCCGCGTTGCCCGTTGATGACACGCATGTCACTCACGATGCCCGCCAAGAGTTGTGGCTCACGTGAGTCCATCAAGTCTTCGATGCGGGTCCGGGCAAAGCGGCGAATCTCACGCTCGACTTCGTCAAACAAATGGCCGGACAAGTAAAAGCCCAAGGCCACCTTCTCGTGGGTGAGGCGTTCTTTCACGCCCCACGGCATGACCTCAACGTAATCCGGCTCTTGCGTGCTCGAGCCGTGGGTATCTTCACCCATCATGTCAAACAAGCCGCCTTGGTTGACGTTGGCCTGGCTGGCGGATGCAAAGTCAAAAGCCCGCTCAACGCTGGCCAAAAGCTCGGCACGATTCAGGTGCAAGTTGTCAAACGCGCCTGCTTTGATCAAGGCCTCCACCGTGCGTTTGTTCAAGCGACTGCGGTCGACGCGGCGGCAGAAGTCAAACAAACTTGTGAACGCCCCACCCTCTTCACGTGCGGCCACGATGGCTTCAATCGCTTGTTGGCCCGAGCCTTTGATGGCGCCCAAACCGTAGCGAATCACTTTGTCAGAAATGGGCTCGAAGCGGTGACGCCCTCGGTTGACGTCAGGCGCCTCAAACGTGAGGCCCATCTTGAGCGCGTCGCCAAACAAGACCTTGAGCTTGTCGGTGTCATCCATCTCCACCGTCATGTTGGCGCAGAAGAACTCAGCCGTGTAATGGACCTTCAACCAGCCGGTGTGGTACGCGAGTAGCGAGTAAGCGGCCGCATGGGACTTGTTAAAACCGTAGCCCGCAAACTTCTCCATCAAGTCAAAGATCTCGTCGGCTTTGTCTTGTGTGATGTTGTTTTTGGAAGCGCCAGCGCGGAAGATGTCGCGGTGCTCCGCCATCTCTTCGGCTTTCTTTTTACCCATGGCGCGGCGCAACATGTCAGCGCCGCCCAGTGAGTAGCCACCCAAGATCTGGGCGGTTTGCATCACCTGCTCTTGGTAGACCATGATGCCGTAGGTCTCGGACAGCATCTCGGCGACCAAGGGGTGCGGGTATTCAATGGTTTCGCGTCCGTGCTTACGCGCCACGAAGCTCGGGATCAAGTCCATCGGGCCAGGGCGGTACAACGCGTTCAGCGCAATCAAGTCTTCTAGGCGCGTGGGCCGGGCATCGCGCAACATGCCTTGCATGCCACGACTTTCAAACTGGAACACCGCCTCGGTCTTGCCGTCTTGAAACAGTTGGTAGGTCCGCGCATCGTCAAGTGGGATGTTCTCAAACGCAAAGTGCTCTTGGCCCTTGTGGCGCTGCATGATGAATTCGCGCGCAATCTCCAAGATGGTCAGCGTGGCCAAGCCTAAAAAGTCGAACTTCACCAAGCCCGCAGATTCGACGTCGTCTTTGTCAAACTGACTCACCGCCGAATCGCTGCCGGGCTGTTGGTACAAAGGGCAGAAATCGGTCAGCTTGCCCGGCGCGATCAACACGCCACCGGCGTGCATGCCGACGTTGCGGGTCATGCCTTCGAGCTTTTGAGCCAACTCGAGCAGCATCTTGACTTCGTCTTCTTTGGCCAAGCGATCGGCCAAGATGGGTTCAGCCTCAATCGCACCAGCAATGGTGATTTGTTGGCCTGGCTTGTTGGGGATCAGCTTGCTAATGCCGTCGCAAAAGGTGTAGCTCATGTCGAGCACGCGGCCCACGTCACGAATCGCCGCACGCGCAGCCATCGTGCCGAAGGTGACGATCTGCGACACCGCATCGCGCCCGTATTTGTCTTTCACATAGTCAATCACACGGTCGCGGTTGGCCTGGCAAAAGTCAATGTCAAAGTCGGGCATGGATACCCGCTCTGGGTTCAAGAAACGCTCAAACAGCAAGTTGTATTGCAGCGGGTCAAGATCGGTGATCTTCAGCGCATACGCCACCAGCGAGCCCGCGCCCGAACCGCGGCCTGGCCCCACAGGACAGCCATTGGCTTTGGCCCACTGGATGAAGTCACCCACGATCAAGAAGTAGCCGGGGAACCCCATCTTCAAAATCGTGTTCAGCTCAAACTCCAAACGCGCCACATAGCGTGGGCGCTCGGCGGTGCGTTTGGTTTGCGCTGGGTACAGGTGCAGCAAGCGCGCATCCAGCCCTTCGTTGGACACATGGCGGAAGTAGTCTTCCACCGACATCACCACGCCGTTGACGGGCGGGATGGGGAAGTTAGGCAGTTGCGGCTTGCCGAGCACCAAGGTCAGGTTGCAGCGTTTGGCAATCTCTGCGGTGTTGGCGATGGCGCTGGGCACGTCGGCAAACAGCGTACACATTTGGGTCGATGATTTGAAATACTGCTCTCGCGTGAACTTGCGCACACGGCGTTGGTTGCCCAAGATCTCGCCTTCGGAAATACACACGCGCGCTTCGTGCGCCTCGTAGTCGTCGGGCTTGGTGAACTGCACCGGGTGCGTCGCCACCACGGGCAAG
>CAIODK010000228.1 GCA_903856995.1 uncultured Burkholderiales bacterium | reverse complement strand
CGGACTTGAGCATCGTCGACATGCAAACCACAGTGCTCGATCAAGTGGTGCTGCAGCTCAAAACCACACGCTCGGATGTAGAAGATTTGGACTACACCACCGCCATCACCAAAATGAACAAAGACCAGTTGGCCATGGAGGCAGCGCAGAGCAGCTTTGCCAAAATCTCGCAGCTGAGTTTGTTTAAATATTTGAATTGATGAGCTCAAGCTCGATCACATTGAACCGATCTAACCAGTAACTACACATGGCTACTACGTCCACCACAGCATTGAGTTCATCGACCACATCGGCCTTGGCGAGCTCGCCTGCGGCTGTGGCTGCGGCAAATAAGGCCAATGCTCAAAAATTAATGACATCACTGGGCGCAGGTTCTGGTGTCGACGTCACCTCATTGGCTCAAAACCTCGTGGACGCTGAGCGTGTGCCTAAGGAAAATGCGATCAATGCCAAGGTCGCCAAGAACGAGTCGCGTATTTCAGGGTACGCAGCCATGTCATTCGTGTTGTCTGGCGTACAGACAGCTTTAACCGCTCTCAAAGACCAGAACAATTTCAACACATTGGGTGTTGCCAACAGTGACTCGTCCTCCTTCGCTGTGACGACCAGTTCCACAGGGAGCGCTGGCAGCCACCAAGTGGAAGTGCTGCGGGTCGCCAAAGCACAGCGCAGTGTGAGTGATGGAATAGCGTCCGGAACAGCTTCATTGAACGGCGGCCTCGCGATGAGTCTGAGCTTGAATGTGGGTAGCCCGACCCCTGTCGCTTCTACCATTCAACTCGCTGCAGGCAAAGACACGCCGCAGGATATCGTCACCGCCATCAACGACGCCAAAACGGGTGTGACTGCAAAATTAGTCAATACGGGTGACGGCACGGCAAACCCCTACCAAATTGTGCTGTCTGGCACGATGGGGTCCGCTGGAGCATTTGCAATCACCCCAAATTATTTGACGGGCGTTGGATCACCTGGGCTTGGCTTTACCAATGGCAACTCAGCGAATCAAGTGGCCTCAGACTCTTTAGTCAAAGTCGATGGCATCACGTACACCCGCACCGACAATACGCTGACAGATGTCGTCCCTGGCCTGACTCTCTCCCTCAAGGCGATCAGCAATGGCGCTGCCACGATTGACGTGACCCGTGACAACACGGGTGTGAAAGACAAGCTCGCCGCATTGGTCACTGCCTATAACGACGCGCAGTCAATTTTCTCTGCCGTATCTGACCCCAAGTCAACGCTGGACACATACGGGGCCACGCTGGTGGGCGACTCGTCAGTTCGCTCTGTCAAACAACAACTGCGCCAAATGATCATGGGCGACTCATCGACCCCTGGAACCTCCGTTGGTGCGCTCTGGCAAATAGGCTTGAGTGTTGACATGCAAGGTGTGATGTCACTGGACTCCACCAAGCTCGACACCGCTTTAGCCAACAACTATGCGGATGTGGTGAAAACCTTCACGGGCAATAAAAATGGCTTGTCTGTGTACAGCCCTGCACCCGCTGGTGTGGCGGGGGATGCCGTTAAAAAGATTTCACAGTTGTTAGGTAAAACCGGACTGCTGCAAACACAAAGCGATTCGGCGACGACCCAAAATACAAAATACAAAGATGACCTGACCAAGCTGAAAACACGTATGGATGCTTTGTTGGCGCGTTATCAAAAGCAGTTCTCGGCCATGGATAGTCTGGTGGGTGGCATCAACACCCAAAAGACGAGCCTTAAATCCACATTCGATGGAATGATGTCAAGCCTTACGGGTAAGACCGCTTAATTTTTAGCACCCTTTTTAATTAACATTTTGCCATTGCATGATTTATTTCGTGCGATGG
>CAIODK010000227.1 GCA_903856995.1 uncultured Burkholderiales bacterium | reverse complement strand
GCGTTGTTGACCACACATTGCAGCGCCGTGCCGGTGATGGCCACGGTGGTGTCAAAGATGCTTTGGCAGCTGGCCTCGTCTTCCAAGTCGCCTTGCACCGCCAATGCGTCCACGCCCAAGCCGCGCAACTCCGAGCACAAGGCATGGGCCTCGTCGGCCGATCGGTTGTAGTGACAAGCCACATGCCAGCCCGCACGCGCAAAGGCGAGGCCGATTTCTCGGCCTAAGCGAACGCTGCCGCCAGTGATGAGTGCCCAAGAGCGCATGGTGTGAGGAGCCTTTGATGGAAGGATGGTGAGGAAAGAGGGGGTGGGTCGAGTTACGATCTGAACCCAATGAATTCCCCTCAATTATCCAACGACCCGGGCCAACAGGCTTTGTATACCCTTATTGAGCGCAGCATCGGCCATGCAGGCGGTTGGTTGAGCTTTGACCGCTTCATGGCGCTGGCCCTGTATGCCCCTGGCATGGGCTACTACGCCAACAGTTTGCGCAAGTTTGGTTTGACCCCCGAGAGCGGCAGCGACTTTGCCACGTCCCCCGAAATGTCCAAGCATTTTGGCCGTACGCTGGCCCACCAAGTGGCCCAAGCGCTGCAAGTCACAGGCACCGACGAGGTGTGGGAGTTTGGTGCAGGCTCTGGCGCTTTGGCGTTGCAACTGATTGAAAGCTTGGGCGACAGCGTCCAGCGCTACACCATCGTCGACTTGTCGGGTAGCCTGCGTGCGCGCCAACAAGAAACCCTCAAGGCCCACGCGCACAAGGTGCAGTGGGTCGATGCCTTGCCCGAACAACTGAGCGGTGTGGTGGTGGGCAACGAGGTGCTCGACGCCATGCCCGTGCAACTCTTGATACGCCAAGGTGGCGTGTGGCACGAACGTGGGGTGGTGTGGCAAGCGCAGGTGGGGGCCAGCGCCGGGGCCTCTGCGTTGCAGTGGGAAGACCGCGTCACCGATTTGCGCCCCCCCATGGAGGTGGAGGGCGAGCATGACTACCTCACCGAAATTCACAACCAAGCCGAAGCTTTCGTGGCCACGCTGGCAGACCGTTTCAAGGCGGGCGAAGCCGCCACGGGCAAAGGCGGCGCCGCCTTCTTTCTCGACTACGGTTTTCCCGAACACGAATTCTTCCACCCTCAGCGCAGCATGGGCACGCTGATGTGCCACCAGTTGCACAAGGCCGACACCGACCCCTTGCAAGACGTGGGCCGCAAAGACATCACCGCACACGTCAACTTCACCGGCGTGGCGCTTGCCGCGCAAGACGCTGGCTTGCATGTGTTGGGCTACACCAGCCAAGCACATTTTTTAATCAACTGCGGCTTGTTGCCCCCGTTGGTGGATGCGTCCTTGAGCGAGAAAAGCATGGCCCAAAAACTCATCGCCGAGCACGAGATGGGCGAGCTGTTCAAAGTCGTGGCCTTGGGCACCACCGAGTGGGAGCCCATGGGCTTTGCGCAAGGTGACCGCACTTACGCGCTTTAAGGCATCACATGACACGTTGGCTGATTGTTGTATTTGTGGCGTTGTTGCTCATCAACGCGGTGACGCCGTGGTTGCAAAAGCTGGGCTTTGGGCGGCTGCCTGGCGATCTTCGCTTCAAGATTTTTGGCCGCGAGATTTTTATTCCGTTGGCGTCGACCATCATCCTGAGCTTGGTCTGCGCGGCTATTTCTAAAGTGCTTTGAACCGCCTCTCTGCGTCACGCGGTGTGGGGTGTACCTGCTCTGCTCCTACGCCGCTACGCGGCTAAATGTCGCTGCCGCGGTTACCGCCCTTGCCGCTTCGTGGCGCTTAACTGAAAGAACCAGACAAGAGAGCGGAAGAAATGGCGGCCAACCGAGCGGCATCTAAACGAGCGCCCACAGCCGGCCCCTTGAGCCCATCCTGCAAAGCCTGTGCGCTAATCGACGCGCTATCCACCGCCTGCGCCGCCTTCAACAACCCAGCCAAACGTGGACCTTGCGCGTAGTCCTCGTCCTCTTTGCCCAAGCGTCCACGCGCATCGCACTCACACGCCT
>CAIODK010000226.1 GCA_903856995.1 uncultured Burkholderiales bacterium | reverse complement strand
GGTGAACACCATCAAGCAGGTGCATGCCAACATGAACCGCGAACTCAAAATCATTGGTTTGTTGCGGGTCATGTTTGACCCTCGTATCACCTTGCAGCAACAAGTCAGCGACCAGTTGCGCGAACATTTTGGCGACAAGGTCTTTAGTGCCGTGATTCCTCGCAACGTGCGTTTAGCCGAGGCGCCAAGCTACGGCTTGCCGGGCGTGGTATTTGACCCGTCTGCCAAGGGGAGTCATGCGTTTGTGGACTTCGCGCAAGAGATGGTTGAGCGCGTTAAAAAACTATAAATGTCTCTGCCTGTCCTCATTCTCCCTGGTTGGCACAACAGCGACCCAGACCATTGGCAAAGTCAATGGCAGGCCGCGCACGGCTACGTTCGCGTGCAACAACACAGCTGGGACCGGCCGCTGCGTGGCGACTGGATGATGCAGCTCGAAGAGGCTGTGTTGCAGCACGGGCCGTGCGTGTTGGTGGCACACAGCTTGGCTTGTGTTTTGGTGGCCGCTTGGGCTGCCCACTCGTTGAACTCACATCGCGTCAAAGCCGCCTTGCTCGTTGCGCCGGCAGACACAGAGCGTCAAGAAATGCAGCAAGCGCTGCATAGCTGGAGCCCGATCGTGCGCGAACGTTTACCGTTTGCCAGCACCGTGGCGGCAAGCCGCAATGACCCCTATTGCAGCTTCATGCGGGCCAGTGCACTGGCACATGCTTGGGGCTCAAACATGGTTGATTGCGGCATGAGCAGTCACATCAATACCGCGGCAGGCTTGGGCGATTGGCCCGAAGGCTTTGCCCTTTTACAAGATTTACTCAAAGAAGAAGTTACCCATGGCTACTAAAAAACCAAAAGGCCTAGGCCGCGGCCTCGAATCTCTGCTCGGTCCCAAGGTGGATGACAGCATCGCCGCACAAAACGCCGCCGCCGATGGCCTGCCCAACAGCCTGCCGCTAACCCAATTGGTTCCCGGCATGTACCAACCGCGCACCCGCATGGACGAGGGTGCTTTGTATGAATTGGCTGAAAGCATCAAGGCCCAAGGCATCATGCAGCCGATCTTGGTGCGCCAATTAAGCGATGGTCCCAATGCAGGCAAATACGAAATCATTGCCGGCGAGCGACGTAGTCGCGCCGCCAAGATAGCCGGCCTCGACAGCGTGCCCGTGCTCGTGCGCAACGTGCCCAACGAAGCCGCGGCCGCGATGGCGTTGATTGAAAACATTCAGCGCGAAGACCTCAATCCGCTTGAAGAAGCGCAAGGCCTGCAACGTCTCGTCAAAGAATTTGGTCTCACACACGAACTCGCCGCACAAGCCGTCGGGCGTTCACGCAGCGCCGCCAGCAACTTGCTGCGCTTGTTGAACTTGGCCGAACCCGTGCAGGCCATGCTCATGGCCGGCGACATTGACATGGGGCATGCGCGCGCCTTGTTGGCGCTTGATCGCGGCACACAAATCACGGCGGCCAACCAAATCAGCGCCAAAAAAATGTCGGTCCGTGAAGCAGAGAGCTTGGTCAAAAAACTCAGCGCCGAGTTCAATCTCGTGCCACAAAAACCTAAGAGTGAAAAATCACGCGACATCAAACGCGTGGAAGAAGAGCTCTCTGATTTGCTCACGGCTCAAGTTGAAGTGCGTGTGAAAAAACGCGTCAAACGACACGGACGCATTGAAGAAATGGGCGAACTCGCCATTCAATTTGGCTCCATCGACGAGCTCAACGGCTTCATCGACAAACTCCGTAAACCCTGAAATCGCTATGTCCTACGCGTTGAGAAATCTTCTTTTACCGAAGAACTTTTTCAAAGGGACTGAGCTCGAACGTCGACGCAGTTTATTGACCTACATGTTGCTTTTGGTGGGCGCATGTTCATTGCCGTTTTATTACATCTACCACCCCGACTACAACCATGTAGCGAACTTGGTGGGGACGGCAGGTTATTGGACCTTGTTAGCTGGCCTCATTCTGGGCGCACCCTACCTGGTCATCGCGCATGGCTCCATGTTGTGGTCGATTGGTTATGTCACTTACTTAGCTGTGTTGACTGGCGGCATCAACTCACCAGTCATGGTGTGGATGACGGTCGCCACGTTACCCGCCGTCTTGTTGCTGGACCGACTACCCGCTTTGTTTTGGGTTTTAATGACGTTTGCCACCAATGCCATGCTCCTGCTGATCAGTCGACATGGGCTGGTTAGTAGCGACATCAATATGACCAATGCGGTCATGGCTTGGACAGTGAGCAACAAATTTTTTGTTCTCGCGATGGCGATGTTTGTGGTGTTCGTTACCGAGCGCATGCATCGCATGCAAGTCGATGAGATGGACCAAAGCAACGCCGAACTCGAGCTGACACATCAAGCGCTACTTCGGGCGCAAGCACACAAGGACGAATTCATTGCTTCCGTGGGCCACGAGCTGCGTACCCCGATGAATGCAATATTGGGGCTCAACGGGATCTTGCGCGCCGAACTCGCTTCACGCCCCGAGGATGCCGAGGTGGTCGACCACATTCGCCGTTCGACGGAACAACTGCTCAAAGTGGTCAATGACATTTTAGATTTTTCACAATTGCAAGCCGGGCATTTCACTTTTCACGAGGATGAGTTTTCGCTGCAAGACACCTTGGCCGAAATCCTCCTGCCCTTCGAGAGTCAAGCCAAAACCAAAAAGATTGAACTTCATCTAGAAACCGACACCGTCCATAACTTGTGGGTCAAAGGCGACCGTCAGCGACTGTTGAAAGTTCTCCATAACTTATTGGACAACGCGTTTAAATTCACCGCTACAGGCAGTATTCACGTGCGTGCACAAACTGCCGGAGGTGGCGTGTTGTTTGAGGTTCAAGACACGGGCATTGGCATCGCCGCTGATAGGCAGAAAAAAATCTTTCAAGGGTTTGAATATGCCGACGTGCAAACCAACCGCAAATACGGCGGCACCGGTTTGGGCCTTTCTATTTGTGAGCGACTGGTCTCTCTGCAAGGCGGCACCATTGGCGTGACTAGCCTGCAAGACCAGGGCGCACGATTTTGGTTTCAACTACCCCTTCGTCGCATCGCACGGCAACAGGCGCGTGCCGCAGCAGAGATGGCGCGCGTGCTGGTGGACAAACCCATACGTATCTTGTTGGTCGATGACAACGCGGTGAATTTATTGGTGGCCCGCATGATGCTCAAAAAATGCTTTCTACACGCCAGCATCGTCGAGGCCGGCAGCGGCGCCATTGCGCTCGCCAAGCTGCGCGAGCAAGCGTTTGATGTGGTGTTGATGGACATGGTCATGCCCGACATGGACGGCATGCAAGCCACTCAGGCCTTGCGTCAAACCATGCCAGTACCCCTCTGTGACATGCCGGTGCTAGCACTGACGGCTAGCGCCAATCCAGTGGACCACGACCGCTGCTTAGCCGCAGGCATGAACGACGTTTTGCAAAAACCTTTGGATGAGCAACAGTTAATTTCTAAAATTTCCAATGCGCTTGCGGCTCACGTTGTGCGAGGCCAAGCATGATGTTCCGCAGTTTTGATGAGTTCACTGAGTGGATGGTCCCTCAGCTACCTAAACGGTTCCAAGAAGGGCGCATGCCTTACTTGTTCTTCATCGTCTGGTTGCTGATTGTGGCTATGTGCATCCTGTCCGCCATCTCGCCCTACCCTGGCAAACTGCCGGTTCCTATGGCCTTTGCCGTGGTGCTCTTGTTCTTACAGGTTTTGTATGCCAGGGGCTGGCCTATGGCAACCTTGGTTCACATGGGTTTGTTTGCGGCGTTGTTACAGGCGTGCTATGCGGCATCCATTTCGGGTGGTATTTTTTCATCGCGTATGGCGTGGTTGACCGCCATTCCGCTGGTCCCGTTCTACGCCATCAGTCGCCGCGCCGGCTTCGCGTGGTTCTTGATTGTGTTGCCGGCAGAAATGGTCGTGGCGTACGCGACGTGGAACGGTTGGCTGCCAGAAAACACCTCGATGGGCGCCCCGCAAGTCATGACGTCGTTTGCCAGTTATTCGGTGGTGACCCTCATCGTGATCACCGTCCCCTTCCTGTACGACAGCCTCTTTCGTCAAGCCTACGGCGTCAGCTTGAAGCGCCACCAAGAGCTCGAAGACAAACGCCAAGAACTGCTTCGAACCGCCGCTTTGCGCGAGCAATTCATTGCGACCGTCAGCCATGAGTTGCGTACCCCCATGAACGCGATTTTGGGCTTTAACAATATGTTGCTGGCCCGCGTGGTCGACAACCCGCAAGCGTTCAAAATCTTGAACCACACACGCCAGTCCGCAGACCATTTGTTGACGGTGATCAATGACGTGTTGGACTACTCACAATTGCAAGCTGGGAAAATCAAAGTTCAGCCCGAAACCTTCGCCTTGCGCGACACCGTGAACACCGCCTTTGACCTGTTTGCGCAGCGCGTTGAAAGCATGCGTTTGCAGTACCGATGCACCATTGATGACAACGTCCCGCACTGGGTGCACGCCGATCGCCATCGCTTGATGCAAATTTTGGTGAACCTCTTAGGCAATGCGATCAAGTTCACGCACCAAGGCCATGTCACATTGCGTGTGCGGCTTCAACCCTTGTGCGTGCATTTTTCAGTGCGCGACAGTGGTATCGGAATTCCCGAAGAGCAACAAGCCAAAATTTTCCAACGCTTTGTGCAAGCCGAGGACAACATTCAGTCGCGCTACGGTGGCAATGGTTTAGGCCTGTCCATCACCCAGCGTTTGGTGGAGATCATGGGCGGCCACATCGGCTTTGAAAGCAAGCCGGGCGTTGGCTCGATGTTTTGGTTCACTTTGCCGTTGGTTGAGGTGGAACCGCCACAATTCAGTGCGCCACAAAGCAAAACCACCACTGCCACGCCTATCGACACGGTGCCACGTTTCTTGGTTGTGGACGACCACCCGATCAACCGATTGCTTGTACGTCAAATACTTAAAAACAGCTGGAAACACTGCGAGCTTGTCGAAGCCAGCAACGGCCTACAAGCACTCGATGCATTGCGCCAACAAGAATTTGATGTGATTCTCATGGACATGGTCATGCCAGAGATGGACGGCATCGAAGCCGTCACCGCTTTGCGCCAAACTTTTGCGCAGCCTGCGCGTGATACACCCGTATTGGGGCTAACCGCCAATGTCAACCCACAAGACCTAGAGCGTTTTGCAGCAGCCGGTGTGAACTCTGTTGTGCTCAAACCGTTTGATGCAAACAAACTTTGTGCACAGGTTGAGGAAATGCTTAGAGAGAAAAAATCTTCCCTGGATTCATGATGTTGTGCGGGTCTAGCGCCCGCTTGAT
>CAIODK010000225.1 GCA_903856995.1 uncultured Burkholderiales bacterium | reverse complement strand
TGGCCGAGCTGGTCGAAACCACGCGCCTGTTTGGGCGTGGCATTGCCGCGATGGAGCCGCAGTGGCTAGAGCAAGTGGGCGGCCATCTGCTGAAAAAGCAACTGCTCGACCCGCATTGGGAAAAGAAAGCTGGCGAAGTCAAAGCGCTAGAGCGCGCCACCTTGTATGGCTTGGTGGTCTACAACGGCCGACGCGTGAGCTACAGCAAAGTCGACATGGTGGGGGCACGCGAAATCTTCATTCGCGAAGCATTGGTAGCGGGCGAGCTAGACACCAAGCTGCCATTTCTCGCGGCCAACCAAAAGCTCATCGCGCAAGTGGAAGAGCTAGAACACAAATCGCGCCGCCAAGACGTGTTGGTGGACGACGCGCTGATCTATGCGTTTTACGACCAACAGCTGCCTAACGATGTATGCAGTTTGGTCACGCTGGAGCATTGGTATCGCGACGAAGTCAAACGTCAGCCCAAGCTCTTGTTCTTGAGCCGTGAAGAGCTGATGCGCCACCAAGCGGCTGGCATCACCACGCAAGCGTTTCCTAAAACATTGCGCATGGGCGGTGTGGACTGCTCAGCCGACTATTTGCATGAGCCTGGTGACGCCAAAGACGGCCTGACCGTGACTGTGCCGCTGTTTGTGTTGAACCAAGTCAGCGAAGAACGCGCTGAGTGGTTGGTGCCGGGCATGTTGAACCAAAAAATTCACGCCTTGCTCAAAACCTTGCACCAACGGCCTCGCTCGCGTCTCGTACCGCTGCCTGAGAGTGCAGCAAGATTGACCGAGGCTTTGTCGGCCGATACGGCGTTTGGGTCTGGCCCTTTGGTGGATGCTTTGCTCAAGCTGGTGCGTGACGCCACGCAAGTGGATGTGAAGCGCGCAGATTTCAAAGTCGATATGTTGCCGCCGCACCTGTTCATGAACTTCCGCGTGGTGGATGAGCATGGGCGGCAGTTGGGGCATGGGCGCAACCTAGGCGCACTCAAAGCCGAGCTAGGGAGTCAGGCGCGGGGTGCGTTTCAGGCGTTGGCCGCTTTGAAAGGTGTGGGCACTCTTTCGGGTTCTGGCATTGGTGTGGGCGTTGACGATGCAGCGGCGTCGAACGATGAGGGGCAGCGGGCTCCTCATGCTTTACAGAAATCGTCACCCGCTGCCCCGCATCGCTCAACGCCTTTGTCTGGCGCGGCGTCTGCTGCTCCTGCGGAGCAGCGCTACACCAGCTGGACTTTTGGCGAACTACCTGAGCTGATGGAAATCACCAAAGGCAAGCAAACCCTGATTGGGTTCCCCGCTTTGGTGGACATGGGCGACGCTGTGTGCATCGAGGTGTTTGACGAGCCCGAGGTGGCGGCCAACAAACACCGTGCGGGTCTGCGTCGTTTGTTTGCCATGCAAATCAAAGATTCGCTCAAGTACCTTGAGAAGAATTTGCCCGACCTGCAAAAAATGTCGGTGGTCTACATGATGGTGGGCAAGTCGCCCGATGGCTCGGGCGGGGGCACATCCGAAGAACTGAAACAGCAAATTTTGGATGTCGCGCTAGACCGTGCCTTCTTGCTCGACCCACTGCCTAAGAGCGAGGCCGATTTCAAACGCCGCTTAGACGAAGGCCGTGGCCGCCTGACACTGATTGCCAACGAAGTCGCCCGCCTAGCCAGCACCGTGCTGACCGAGTTTGCCGCGGCCAACCGCAAAGTCAAAGACACCAAAACCTGCCCCGACAGCGTGGCCGACGCCGCGCAACAACTGCAACGCTTGGTGGGCAAACGTTTTATCACCGAGACACCCTACACCCAGCTACAGCACTTTGCGCGCTACCTCAAAGGCGTGGTGCTGCGCCTAGACAAACTGCGCGCCGATGCCGCGCGCGATGCGGCCAAGCTGGCTGAACTCAAACCGCTGGACCAAAAATATTGGCGTCTGGTGGCCGAACGCAAAGGCGTGACCGATGCCCGCATGCAAGAGTTCAGGTGGCTGCTGGAAGAGCTGCGCGTGAGCTTCTTCGCGCAAGAGCTGCGCACGCCGCAGCCGGTGAGTGTCAAGCGGCTGGATAAGGCTTGGCAGCAGTTGAGTTATTAGGGTGTCACTTGGTCAGTCAAACAAACTGGTTTGCTGAAAAACCGCTGGTAACTGATTAGGCGCTTTGATGCGCAATAGTTTGTTGACGTTCATGCGGCCATGCACAACCTCGATGGCGCTTGGGTCTACATCAAACTCTTTAGCCAGAAAAGCCACCATGTGGTCGGTGGCGCGGCCTGCGCGTGGCACTGCGGTGACGCTGATGCACAGTTGAGAGCCTTTGGGCTTGAGGATGGCATCCGCTTTCGAGCGAGGTGATCCCAAGACGTTCAACACCAGCGTGTCTGCTTCCCACCTGAAAAAGGGCTCGCCTGGCGGCGGAATGTATTTCATGCAACCAGCCGCGTGCTTGCGTGCTCAGAGACGCGCCAACCGCCCCAGCGCCAATTTCAATGTCTCGTCTTGTTTAGCAAAACAAAAACGCACCACGCGTTGGTCAAAGCCATCGGCGTAAAAGGCCGAGAGGGGAATAGCGGCGACGCCAATCTCAGAGGTGAGCCATTTGCAGAAGTCGGCTTCGCTCAGGTCTTTTTCGGGCACGCTGAGTTTGTCGATGCGTACACACTGGAAGTAGCTGCCTTCAGAAGGCAATAGTTCAAATTTGGTTTGTGCCAAGCCGGTGCGAAACAGGTCGCGCTTGGCGGCGTAGAAGGCGGGCAGTTGCAGGTAGGGTTGCGGGTCTTTGAGGTAAGCGGCCAAGCCGTGCTGCACCGGTGTGTTGACGGTGAACACGTTGAACTGATGCACTTTGCGGAACTCGGCGCTGTACGCCGCAGGGGCGGCCACGTAGCCCACCTTCCAGCCGGTGACGTGGAAGGTTTTACCAAAGCTCGAGACGATGAATGCGCGCTCGGCCAAGCCGGGGAAGCTGGAGGCGCTGAGGTGCTTCAGTGGGGCGTAGACCATGTGCTCGTACACCTCGTCGCTGATGAGCACGATCTGGGTGGGGGCGAGCAGCTCTTGCAGTTTGAGCATTTCTTCGCGTGTCCACACGGTGGCACTGGGGTTGTGTGGGCTGTTGACGAGGATGGCGCGGGTCTTGGGGGTGATGGCCGCAGCGATTTTGTCGAAGTCAGGGCGAAAGGTGCCGGGGGTGAGTGGCACGCGCACCGCCACGCCGCCGGCCATGTCGATGTTGGGGATGTAGCTGTCGTAGCAGGGCTCCAACACAATCACTTCATCACCCGCACGCACGATGGCCAAGATGATGCTGAGGATGGCTTGCGTGGCACCCGCGGTGATGGTGATTTCGGTGGTGGGGTCGTAGCGGTAGTGATACAGCGCCTCGACTTTGTCGGCCACGGCTTCACGCAGGGCGGGGATGCCGGCCATGGGCGGGTATTGGTTGAGGCCGTGGCTCATGGCCTCGTTGACGCACGCGACGAGCTTGGGGTCGCAATTGAAGTCGGGGAAGCCTTGGCCGAGGTTGACAGCGTTCTTCTCAGAGGCAAGGGCCGACATCACCGTGAAGATGGTGGTGCCGATGTTGGGGTATTTGGTGGCTAGGTTCGGTGTGGTCATCACGGGGCTCACATATTGAAATCGGTGGGGTGGCCATCGAGGGCCTTCATGATCAGATTGCGGTCAAGGCGGTCGCTCAAGAGCGCGGCAAAGTCATACACAAAGTGGCGGATGTAGGCGCTGCGTTTGAAAGCGATGCGCGCCACGTTTTTGCCAAACAGCTGC